>NZ_JAJNAN010000099.1:0-2014 GCF_022227565.1 Ectothiorhodospira sp. 9100 | reverse complement strand
CTGCCCTGTACCCACATCCCCCGCTGGACAAGCGCATGCCGTCGCGGTTACGGTCAGCGGCATGCGAGAACAAAATCAGATCAAGCGTACGCTCAGTGAGCCGGAAAGTGTTGCCCGGGTGCAAGCCCTGATGCGAGAGTTTCCCGAGGCGCATCGCACCGGGATTGCGGATCAGGTGTGTGCCACGTTCGAGTTTGTGGACGCCCGCGGTCGTTTTCAGCGGGCGAGTTGTTTGAAGGCGCTGCGGTCGCTTGAGCGCGCGGGAAGGCTGAGTTTGCCGGCAGCGCGTACCCAGCCAGGGCGGCGTGTGGAGCGACGACTGGGCGAGGCGGTGGCGGCGCCCGTGGGTGTGGGCAGCGAAGTCACTGAGCTGGTGGATCTGGCCCTGGTGCGCGTGGATGATGCCGCGCATCGGGCGATCTGGAACGAGTTGATGGCCCGCGAGCACCCGCGTGGGATGGGTCCGCTGGTGGGGGCGCAGGTGCGTTATCTGATCGGCTCGGCGCATGGCTGGCTGGGGGCGCTGGGGTTTGCAGCCTCGGCACTGCAGTTGGCCGCCCGCGATGAGTGGATCGGCTGGGACCGTGCCTTGCGCGAAGCGCAGCGCCATCGGGTGGTGGGGCTGAACCGCTTTCTGCTGCGCCCGGGGATGGCTTGCCGGAACCTGGCGTCGTGGGTGCTGGGCCGGGCATTGCGGCGCCTGGGTAATGACTTCGAGGCCTTGCATGGGTATCGTCCCTGGCTGGTGGAGACATTCATTGAGCCCCCACACTCGGGTGTGAGTTTGCGGGCCTCGAACTGGCGCCACGTGGGCGAGACCTGCGGACGGGGTCGCCAGGATCGTGGTCATGCCGCGACCGAGACGCGCAAGGCGATCTACCTCTATGAGCTGGAGCCCGATTGGCGCATGCGTCTGGGCGTGGGTCCGGCCCCGGCGCGGCGCGATGGGCCGCTGGCGCTGGCCGAGGGCCTGGATGCGGCGCATTGGGCCGAGCATGAGTTTGGGGGCGCGCCCTTGGGAGACAAACGCTTGACGAAACGATTGGTGGACAGTGCCCAACGCCAGGGCGAGGATCCGATGCGTGCCTTTACCGCCGTGGCCCGGGACGACTGGCCGGCGGTGAAGGGTTACTACCGGCTGATCGACCAGCCACCGGAGTCGGAGGTGACTCCGGAGCATATCCTGGCACCGCATCGCGAGCGCACGCAGCGCCGCATGCAGGCGCAGGCGACGGTGCTGTGCCTGCAGGATGGCACGGATCTGAACTTCACCACGCATCCGCAAACCCGCGGTCTGGGTGTGATCGGGACCAATCAGACTGGGGCCCAGAGCCTGGGTTTGCACCTGCACTCGACATTCGCGGTCAATGCGGACGGGCTGCCCCTGGGGGTGTTGCATGCCCAGTTCGAGGCCCCGCAGCCACGGGGCGATGAAGCGCCATCGCAAGAAGAGAAGAAGAGCTTTCGCTGGATCGCCGGCCTGCGGGACACGGCCGCTCTGGCGGCCACCCTCCCGGACACCCAGGTGATCAGCGTCGCCGATCGGGAGGCGGATGCGTTCGACCTCTATGCCGAACAACAGCAACACCCCCAGGTGGATCTGCTGGTCCGCGCCAAACACAATCGCCGACTCGCCAATGGGCAGCGCTTGTTCGATACCGTTCGCGACACCGCCATCTGCGGGCAGGTGGTGCTTGAGGTGGAAGGACAGAGCCTGCGCCCTAAGACCAGCAAGCGTCCCGCCCGCCTGGGCCGGGCAGCACGCACCGCGGAACTGGCCCTGCGCTACTGCCCGGTGACGCTCCGTGGCACACCCGCTGGCGCCGATCAGCCCATCACGGTGGAACTGACGGTGGTCCATGCCGTGGAACTGGACCCACCCACCGGCGTGGAACCCATCGAATGGTTCGTGCTCACCACAGTCGCCGTCTCCTCGGCCGAACAGGCCGCCGAAATCCTGCGGTGGTATCGTTTGCGCTGGAGAATTGAGGATTGGCATCGGGTTCTGAAATCC
>NZ_JAJNAN010000098.1:0-2422 GCF_022227565.1 Ectothiorhodospira sp. 9100 | reverse complement strand
GTAAGCGCTCATTCTGAGGCGTGGTTGCGCAGTCGCTGCACATCGGATCGGAGCGGGTTATCGGCGAAGTGCTCTTTCCAGAGCCGTGGCGTGAGTTCGATGGCCTGGTTGGCCGGATGCTGGCCCACGCGCAGGAGCACGTCGACCAGATAGGTGAAGGGATCGATGCCGTGCAGGCGGCAGGTGACCAACAGGCTCTGGACGATGGCCAAGTGTTCGGCACCCAGTTCAGTCCAATTGAAGAGCCAATTTTTTCGACCCATGGGAACTGGCCGCAGGCCTCGCTCCAGGTGATTGGTGTCCAGTGGGACATCGGGATCCGACAGGAACACCTGCAACGCTTCTTGGCGCTCCTGGGCATATTTCAAGGCTTTGGTGAGCGGGTTGGAGGGCAGCAGGTCGTGGCGCCGGCATTGGGTTTCCATCCAGGCCCAGAAGGACTGCACCACCGGCAAGCTGTGCTGGGTGCGCCACTTGAGCTTGTCCTCACCTGTCAGTTCACGTTCCCGGATAGTGCGCTCCTGGGCGAACAGGGCAGCAATGATCTGCAGGGCCTCCCGGCTGGCCTGGGGTTCCGCTTCCTTGGCGCGTTCAAAGCCCCGTCGGCAATGTGCCCAGCACTGGGCATGGGTCACCTCCGGTCGCCCGGCTGCAAAGCGTTCGTAAGCGGCATAACCATCGGTGAGCAGGACCCCTTTGAAGCGCTCCCCCAAGATATCGACGATGTGCTGCATCCCCCGGGAGGGGCTGTAAGTGAAGCAGATTTCATCGGCATCGCCGTACAGGGGCCATAGATACCCCTGGTGCATCTTGCCCCCACCCTTGCTGCGACCAGCCTTGATTGGGGTCTCATCCATCGCCAGTACCCGGCTCGTTTCCAGGCTGTGGCCTAGTTGGGCCTCATGGATGGGGCGCAGCAGCTCGATACCCTTGCAGATGAGCTGGGTGAGGGTGGCGCGGCTGAGGGTGATACCGTTTTGCGCCAGGCGCTGATGCTGGCGGTACAGCGGCAGGTGGTAGACAAACTTGTCCACCATCATCCCGGCCAGGAAGCTGACATCCGCGACGCTCTTTTCCAGCACGTTCTCCGGGGTGGGCGGGCTGGTCAGGGTCTGCTGCTGCTTGTGCTTGAGGACCGGGCGGCGGTATTCCAGGATCACATAGCTCCCGGGGCGCTGCGCCAGGCGGTGCGTGACCTTGTAGTCAATGATCTCGTAATGCTCGGCACCCGGCCCTTCGAGTTCCTTGGCCGGGACCTCGATGACTTCCTTGGGCACGCTGTCATCAAAGCGCAGGCCGCTGTCGGTCACGGCGTTGTCGCGGGCCTTCTTGCGGCGGGTGTAGGTGATCTCCTCGGTCGGCTCTTCCGGGGGTGGCTGGGGTGGCTCCATCAGCCCGGCCAGCAGGCTCATCTGGGATGAGCCATCCTCGACATGAAGCTTTTCCGACTTGCTACCGAACACCTGCCGCTCGAAGAAAGCCACCTTGTTGAGTGCCTCCTTGAGCTGCTCTGTCAGCGCCATCACCTGCTCGCGCAGCTGCTGGTTTTCCTTGTGCAGCTGCTCCGGATTCGGGCTGTGGGCGGGGGTGTTCACGAGGGTTTATCTCGTTGATCAGATGGGGTTTATTGTACCATGCACCCCTCCGAAAAAGGCCGGTTTCGCCAGCGTTTTTGGCGTTTTTCCACGGCAATCTGCAGCCCTTCGATCAGGGCCGAAAACTCGGTCTGCGACAGCGCCACCTTGGCCTGCGCCGGATCGCCCAGGCGCCGGAATCGGCCCTGTTCCAGGCGTTTGCACCACAGGCAATAGCCGTCCTCATCGAAGTACAGCACCTTGAGCTGGGTGCGCCGCCGGTTGATGAAGATGAACCCCTGGCCACTGAGGGGATCCATGCCCAGATGCTGCTTCACCAGGGCCACCAGACCATCATAGGAACGCCGCATGTCCGTGGGCTGGGTGCACAGCCACAGGCGTGGCAGCGGTCTCAGCATGACTGCCCTCGGCGCACCCGCAGGACCATGCCTGGACCCAGGGTCAGCTCCACGTCCCACCCACTCGTCTGGGCTGGGACCACCGCGGAAGACATCGGCGGATTTACAGACAGTTCGGCGAACCAGGGTGATCCTTCAAGGCCTTTGCTGTTGTCCGCGGGACGACCTTGAGCACTGCTGCCGCCGAGTCTGGATTGCCACCATTTGAATCGGTGCTCTGGCAAGCGCCGCTTTCGGCAGAATGCCTCAACGGACAGATCTCCGGCCCGAAAATCATCAACTAGGGCTTGCCACTGCTCTCGGGAACGGCGGGTGCGGCGGATCGCTTGGGACATGATGGGGCTCTCCCTCTGAACATGAATGCAGGAGAGAAGGACAGTACGCACGGGAAATCAGGTAAGGAATAACGGTCTGGTTTGACCGGTTACG
>NZ_JAJNAN010000097.1:0-2470 GCF_022227565.1 Ectothiorhodospira sp. 9100 | reverse complement strand
GATTCCGCTCGAGGCCTGGGCGGATTTTCTGGCCGGTGAGCGCACGCCGGCGGCAGCCCAGCTGGAAAAGGTGCTGGAGCAGGCATGCCGGGAAGTCAGCGATGCCCTGTCCTGACACGACGACAGATCACCGCATCCCGAGGAATCCCCGGGCCCGGGGATTGTCCCATATCATATAAGGTGTTCCGGAAATGAGGAGGAAAAGCAGCCCCATGATACCGTTACTTCCTTTTGCCGCCGGGATCATTACCGGCGCGGTCGCGGTCCGACTGTTGAAGACGGATCGCACCCGCAAGACGCTCCACCAGGCCGGTGATCGGCTGCGGGATGCCACCGTATCCAGCCTGGAGGGTATCGAGAACACTTCTGCCCGTGCGCGTCGACGTCTCGCGCGCGCCGAAGCCGCCAAGGCGGCCGAGGGCGATGCGGTGATCGATGCCGATGCTGAAAAGCCTGACGGGCCCGCCTCTTGAAGCGGGGTGATCGACGCTTGAGGCGCCTGCCACCGCCCATGCCAGGCCCCTTGCCACCCCCCCGCGACGGCAATCCCTTCGTTCGTGGCCTGGTGGTGGGGTGCTGCCTGGCCGCCTTTCGTGGCGTGGGGCGCGGGGGAGCACCCCGCCCGACGAAACACATCCTTCGCCACGCCCTTCAGGAGGGCACCGCGCTGGCCGCCGGTACGCGGGCAGCCGTGGCGGTGGGCCAACGGGATTATACCAGTGCCCTGACGGCTGCCGCCGCAGGCGCAGCCGGTGTATTGATCATTGAACGCCTCCTGGGCGACTCGCCCGAGGCCAGACGGGAGTCAGCGAATGGGAAAGAAACGCAGGAAAAAGGAAGCAAGACGTCGGCGTGAAGCCATGTACGAGGGCTATGGATGGGGACCGCGTGACCCGGCGCAGGTCAGGGCTACGGCCCGGGCTATGGGCCCTACGGTGAGGGTCCCTTGAGGGTCCCTGGGGATATGATGCCTACCACGATCCGCGAGGTGCCCAGGGGCGCTACGGGTATGGTGATGGTGAGGGTGCCCGCGACGGCGAGGGCCTGTTCGATGGCTTGAAGGGCATGCTGCGTGGTCGCCATAGTGAGCAGTTCCTGCTGGGTCTGGCCATCGGCGCCGGAGCCGCCTGGGTGCTCAGCGACGAGGAGACCCGTCACAAGCTGATGAAGGCCGGCATCGATCTCTATTCCGGTGTGGCTGGCGGTGTGGAGGAACTCAAGGAACAGATGGCCGATATCAAGGCGGAACTGGTCCACCATGACCGGGGAGAGCGTGCCCGTGACCCGTCGTCGCGGTGATACGGCGCTGTCGGGCACCCTGGTGCAGGAAGGGCGCATCCGCATCTACGCCGAACGGGTGGGGCGCCATGCCGCGGCGGCCCGCATTGCCGACTTCGTGGAGCACTCCCTGGAGGCCAAGAGCAACACGCAGCTGGAGGCGGCCAAACTGGCGGATCGACTGGTCCCCATGGTGCTGGGGCTCTCGGGTGGCACCTGGGTGGTGTCCCAGGATACCGACGACAGTCAGTACACCTCCGAGGACCTGATCAACATGGCCGCCTCGGTGGAAGAGCATTACTTTCATCCCATGGCCATGGCGGTGGTGGAGGCGGCCGAGCGGTTGCCGCATCAGCAACACTTCAATCACAAGGAAGTCGAGTTCATTGTGGCTCATGGGGTGGCCAGCAGCATCGAGGGCCGGCGCATCGTGGTGGGCTCCCGACATTTTCTGGAGGAACACGAAGGGATCGACATGGAACCCTTCTCAGCCGTGATCGAGCGTCTGCGGAACGATGGCAAGACGCTGCTCTACATCGGCTATGGCAGTGAGTTGCTGGGGGTGCTGGCGCTCAAGGACACGCTACGCTCCAATGCCGCGGCCACCGTGCAGCGGTTGCGACAGCTGGGCGTGGGCCGGGTGATCATGCTCACGGGGGATCAGCCGGAACGGGCCCGCCTCATGGCGGAACACCTGGGGCTGGATGACTACCGGGCGGGGCTCATGCCCGAGGATAAGGCACTGGCCCTGAAGAACCTGGCGGGGGAGGGTGCCCGCATCGCCTTTGTGGGCGATGGCATCAACGATGCCCCGGCCCTGTCGGGGGCCCATGTGGGCATGGCCATGCATCATGGGGCGGATGTGGCGCGCCTGGCGGCGGACATCACGCTGCTGGAGGATGATATCGCCCGGGTGGCCGATGCCAAGGCCCTGGCCCTGGCCACGCGTGGGCTGGTGGACAGCAATTTCAAGCTCACCGTGGGGTTGAATACGGGCATTCTCTCCGCGGCCGCCTTCGGGTTGCTGAATCCGGTAGCGGCCTCGGCGCTGCACAATGGCAGCACCATCGGCATTTTGTTGCGTGCCCTGGCCGGCGCCGGCTTGCCTCGGGGGCAAGCTGCCCGGGCAGCCTGAGCCTGCCAGGCATCGTCATGCAGTGCCTTTTTGTGTTTGTTTTATTGAATGATTATT
>NZ_JAJNAN010000096.1:0-2701 GCF_022227565.1 Ectothiorhodospira sp. 9100 | reverse complement strand
AGAAGGTCAGTTGGCAGGCTCTGGGAGCGGGGGCTTTTGGGAAAAGGGGTCTGTCCCCTTTTGAGTTGGATCCAAGCCCCCGTGGGAGCGGGCCTCGCCCGCGAATGGCGGTGGGCACAAAACCCAAGGATAGCTCCTCGGATCGGGACCAGGCGGGATCTGGCAAACTATCAGCCAAACCCAACAGCCCGAGCCCACCCGATGAGTGATCTCCTCGACCCTACCAACGATTATGTGTTCAAGCGGCTGTTCGCTGAGGCGCCGGATTTGCTGGTGGACCTGATCAACGACCTGCGCCCGGATCTCCCGAACATTGCCAGCGTCGAGGTACTCAATCCCACCATCGAGCCCAGTGAGCTCACCGGCAAGTACATTATCCTGGATGTGCTGGCCCGCGATCGTCAGGGCCACTGCTACAATGTGGAGATTCAGGTTCGCCGCTATGGTGCCTGGCACAAGCGGGGTCTGTTCTACTTGGCCCGCACCCTGGGCACCCAGCTGAATGCGGGCGAAGACTATCAGGAGCTGCGTGCCTCGGTGGGGATTCACTTGCTGGACTTTGATCTGTTCATTGGCAGCGAGGCTGAGCGCCAGCAGGCGGTGTGGCGGTTCGAGATGCGGGATGAACGCCAGCCGCAGGTGTCGCTGGGGAACATCCTGCAGATGAACCTGATCGAATTGAACAAGGCGGATCGTCTTGGCTTACCGGAAGGTCCGTTGCGGGCCTGGATCACCTTTTTCAAGCATTGGCGGGAGGAATTCATCATGGCCAAGGTTGTCCACGACCCGGTCCAGCGTGCCATGAGCCGCATCCGGGAGCTCAGTGCCGACGAAGAAGCGCAGCGGCTGGCGTTTGTGCGGGAGCGTGCGCTGCGTGATGAAGTGTCGCTGCTGAGTGAAGCCCGGCGGGAAGGTGAGCAGAAGGGCCGGCAGGAGGGCCGGCATGAAAATGCTCGTGAAACCGCCATTAACCTGCTCAAGCTGGGTGCGCTCACTGAAGAGCAGATCGCTCAGACCACCGGTCTGTCCCTGGATGAAGTGAAGGCCCTGCAACTGGACCAGCCTCACTGAGGGATTTCCTGTTGGAGGTGGCTCCCGTGGGATCTGATGCTCCCTGTGGGGCAGCCCCCCCCCTGTGGGATCCAAGCCCCCCGTGGGAGCGGGCCTTGCCCGCGAAGGCGGCGGGCACAAAGCCTGGCCCGGGCGCTGCTGTCGCAGCGCATCGCCGGCAGGCCGGCTCCCACGGTGCCAGGCAGAAGGTCAGTTGGCAGGCCCTGGGAGCTGGGGCGTTTGGGAAAAGGGGTCTGTCCCCTTTTGAGTTGGATCCAAGCCCCT
Source organism: Ectothiorhodospira sp. 9100 (assembly GCF_022227565.1). Classification (NCBI taxonomy): domain Bacteria; kingdom Pseudomonadati; phylum Pseudomonadota; class Gammaproteobacteria; order Chromatiales; family Ectothiorhodospiraceae; genus Ectothiorhodospira; species Ectothiorhodospira sp. 9100. The sequence goes on along the minus strand of NZ_JAJNAN010000096.1, from coordinate 1,366 downwards.
TGTGGGAGCGGGCCTCGCCCGCGAAGGCGGCGGGCACAAAGCCTGGCCCGGGCGCTGCTGGCGCAGCGCATCGCCGGCAGGCCGGCTCCCACGGTGCCAGGCGGAAGGTCAGTTGGCAGGCCTTGGGAGCTGGGGCCCTTTGGGAAAGGGTGACCGGAAAAGGTGTCTCCCCTTAATGGTCAATGTTTCATCGCGGTTCACGCTCGTCCGGCAAGTCATCCAGGGCCGGTACCGGTTCACGACGAATGCGCCGCACCAGTCGTGGCAGGAAAATGGCCATGGCCAGTAGACCGATGGCGATCAGCACGGCTCCGGCATGACCAATCCAGACATACGCCAGTGCCCCAGGTGTACCTCCCTCATCAAACCTTGAAACGCCCCACGCGGTCTTGCAGATCCGCAGCCAGGCGGGCCAGCTCTTCGCTGGCGGCATTGATCTGCTCGGCGCCCGAGGCAGCATGCTCAACGCCATCGCTGATGTTGACCACGTTGCGGTTGACTTCTTCGGCCACGGCGGATTGTTCCTCGGCAGCACTGGCAATTTGGGCATTCATGTCATTGATGGTTCCTATGGAACGGTTGATGACTTGCAGGGACTCGCCTGCGCGAGCCGCTTGCTCCACGCCCGCGCGGGCCTTGCTGCGCCCTTCGCCCATGGATTTGACCGCGGTTGCGGCACCAGACTGCAGGCGTTCGATCATCTCCTGCACCTCGTTAGTGGAAGCCTGGGTGCGGGAGGCCAAGGTGCGGACTTCATCGGCCACCACCGCAAAGCCTCTACCCTGCTCACCGGCCCGCGCGGCCTCGATGGCCGCATTCAGAGCCAGTAGATTGGTCTGTTCGGCGATGCCCCGGATGACATCGAGGATCTTGCCGATCTCATCGCTGTCTGCCGAAACCGTGCCAATGACCTCGGCGGATTCTTCCACCTGCCGGGCCAGCGCCTGAATGGTTTCGATGGTCCGCTCGACCTCCTGCGTCCCTTCCCTGGACTGCTCATCGGTGTTTCGTGTGGTGCTGGCTGCCTCGGTAGCATTGCGAGCCACTTCCTGAACCGTGGCTGCCATCTCATTCATGGCGGTGGCCACCTGCTCCACTTCTGCCTGCTGATTGCGCACCTGTTGACGCGTCTCACTACTGGTGGCAGACAATTCTTCGGCCGCTGCCGCCAATTGCGCGGAGGCCCCTACCATCTGCTTCACCAGTCCGTGTACGCGCTCGGCAAAGCCGTTGAAGGCACGGGACAGGTCCGCCACCTCATCTCGCCCCTGCGCCGGCAGGCGCTGGGTGAGATCTCCGTCCCCCTCGGCGATGGATTGCAGGTGAGCGGTTGTGTTCTTTAGAGGTGTGACGATGGCCCGGGTCA
>NZ_JAJNAN010000095.1:0-2849 GCF_022227565.1 Ectothiorhodospira sp. 9100 | reverse complement strand
GCATAGCCTGGTTATGCAGCATGTATCGGCTTGATCCGATCCACTTCTTCCTTGACCGACTGAGCCGCCGCCCAAAGATCAACAGATCGCTGCGCATTCAGCCAGAATTCTGGAGAGTTACCAAACAAACGGGCAAGCCGAAGCGCCATTTCAGGACTGACAGCACGACGCTCACGCAGCAGTTCATTAACTGACTGGCGAGAGACGCCCAGAGATTCAGCCAACCTCGTAACAGTCAGGCCATAGTCCGGCAGGAAATCCTCTCTCAATATTTCACCAGGATGAGTCGGCTTGCGCTGCATGCCGGTAGTATTAGGAGTAGCCATGGTCATCACCTCACTCAGTGGTAGTCACACACTTCGACCTCATACGCATCGCCACCCTCAAAACGAAAACAGATACGCCACTGATCATTTATTGATAATTGCGTGCTGCCCCTGTCTGTTTCCCGACAATGGGTGAAGACGATTGCCGGGCGGCACTTTCAAATCCTCCAGCTGGATGGCCAGACCCACGTATTCACGTTTTCTGGCGGCTCTCGGCGCAACATCCGCAGGGAACTTCTTTGATTCGCCTTTGGAATAAAGCTCTTGAGTTCGTTTATCAGCAAAGAATTTGATCATGCAGCAAATTGCATTGCGTCACGTGACGCGTGTCAATGTGACTTGGTAGTGACTGCATAACGTTCAAGCTAACCAGCCATTTATACGAAGTGCAGCAAAGCGAAACGGCGTATAAATGGTCGGGTTGAGCTAATTGTTAGGGATGATTTATTCGAACCAGCTAGATGTGTCCACATTAAACTCGTTTACTTCCATTACACTGCCAAGAGGAGCTTTAAATTTAACATCCAATGTACCAGTAAAAGGGAATGATGAATTTATTATTGCGCCATCCCCATGACGCAGAACCGGGACAGCCATCATTTCTCTTGACTGAATACTACACACAACTAGACTAGGAATAAGACCAAAATCGGTTTTCAAGGAGGAAACCCATGACCCGCGCCAGACATCAACTCATCTGCCCCGAAGCCACTTCCTACTACCATACGATATCCCGCTGTGTCCGCCGTGCCTTCCTCTGTGGCGAAGACTCCCTCACCGGCAAGAATCACGAACACCGTAAAACCTGGGTGACCCAACGCCTGCGTGAACTCGCTGATGCCTTCGCCATCGAGATCTGCGCCTATGCCATCATGTCCAGCCACTATCACTTGGTGTTGCGTATCGATCAGGGCACCGCCAAGCAGTGGGATAGCGAGCAAGTCATTGAACACTGGGGAAGACTCTACAGTGTGCCAGTGCTGGTCACCCGCTACCAGCGTGGTGAAACGACCAGCAAGGCCGAGAACATCAAGGCCGAGGAAATCATCGAGACCTGGCGCGAACGCCTGACAGACATCTCCTGGTTCATGCGCAGCCTGAATGAATACCTGGCCAGACGGGCCAATGAAGAAGACCACTGCAAGGGCCATTTCTGGGAGAGTCGCTTCAAAAGCCAAGCCCTACTCGATGATGCCGCCGTACTGGCCTGCATGAGCTATGTGGACCTCAACCCGGTACGGGCCAAGATGGCCGACACCCCGGAAGCCTCCGACTTCACCTCCATCCAGCAACGCATACGCGACGTGGCACCGAAGCAGACAAAGCCAACAGATGAGGCTCCCATTAAAGCAATCCCTTTGATGAGACTGGTCCCACAACGCCATGACCCGCACCCCAACAGTATTGGCTTCACACTCCCCGACTATCTGGAACTGGTCGACTGGGCCGGTCGGGAAATCCGTGAAGGCAAACCCGGCTCCATCAACGCCGCCGCGCCGCCCATCCTGGAACGCCTCCATCTTGATCCCCATCGTCTGATGGACCACCTGCGTGGTGAGGCGATGATAGAAAAACCTGTCATGCTTGGCTCGGTAGAGAAGCTGAAACAGACGGTCGCAACATTCGAGCGCAAGTTCGTGAAGGGTATCAGCGAAGCAAGGCGACTGTTCCGACCACCGATTGTTACCTGACCACCCGCAATACCATCATCACGCGTTCAAGACCAGCCACTCCATGCAGATGTGGCGGACGTCCTATTGCCAAAATATCCCACCTATCAATTTGCAACGCCGAGTAGACAGCTTTCTATTCCATATATGCGCTATGACGGCGTGATCAACACTATCTCCTGACTAACCAGCCAAGCAATTCATCTGGACTTCGATTTCTAAATCACGATTTTTAAATCATGCCTGTCCCTGCTTTTCACTTTTTGATTTTTTCCTGGCCCGAAAAGGTTGGGCCCCGCCACAATCCCTGTGGCGGGGCCCATGTCGCGCGGCAGGACCCATCCGCTGGGTCATCCATGACTTGGTGCCTATTCGTCCGTGACTGCCATCAATGGCGACAGGTGACATTCTCCATATCTGCTCCGGGGATACAAGCGGAATATTCCAAATTGCGAAGCACTTCAAATGGGGACAGACACCTTTTAGGAAAAGGGTCGCCGTAGAGAGCTGGGTTGCATAGCATTTCTACTGCAAACCAGCCCCCCGGCACAGATCCGGACGTGCGCTGCTAACGCATCCGGCTCTTGCGTCGAGTCAGACGCGCAGGCGTTTGCCCGGGTACGGATGGACGATACGCATTGTTGGCACCCACTGGCGGATGACGTGTTGCATCTTCCGCCAGTTCAGCCGCACCGCCTTCTGACTGCGGCGGCGCAACGCGCGAAACCAGGCACGACACACCTGTGTGCGTGCCGCATTCAGCGCCCCGATGTTGCCGGGTACGCCAAAGTAGTTCGCAAACCCTTGCAGGGCCTGCCGGATGAACCGACCCTGGGCCGCAACCGGGCTATGC
>NZ_JAJNAN010000094.1:0-3312 GCF_022227565.1 Ectothiorhodospira sp. 9100 | reverse complement strand
GGTATTGCTGGCCCTTTGCGGTCAGGCGGTACTGCTGCAGGCGACTGTTTGGTGTCTCGGGCAGTGTCATCTCGATGAGTCCCCGTTGCAACGCGGGCACAAGGTAATGACGGCGGAAATGGGCACGGTGCCGAAGTTCCAGGTGTCGGCGAAGTTCTCCTGATGACTGCGAACCCTCGCGTAATAACTGAAGCATAGGGAGGAGTGCATCGGACTGGGTCACTGACTGGGTCAATGACTGGGTCAATGAGGCGTTTTCTGGCACAACCACCGGCGCTGCCAGCCAGACACTCATCCGAATGCGATTGGCAATTTCTTCAATATGTGGCTCCGGCAGCCCCTGGGCCGCCGCCTCGGCAAAGATACGCTTGACGCCACTCCCCCACTGTTCGATCAGCCCAAGCTCGCGGAACACGCGGGCGATCACAGGATTACGGATCATGGAAACGCCCCGCTTCATCTCGTCGATGGTCATGCCGGGCATCAGCAGGCCGGGACTTTCGATCTCGATACGATCATCGAAAAACGCGATCCGAATCGGGCTGCCCTGCTGCGAGTAGTCGCAATGCACCAGGGCATTGACGACTGCCTCACGCAGCATGGTCAGCGGGATGCTCCACACGTCCCGGCGGCGCATGGCCCCGAACTCCGCGCTCTTGAAGGCGTGCTTCTTGAGAAACAGTTCGATGCTGTGGACGGCTTGCGGCAGGGGTTCATGGATCTCCGTCTGGTCGAAGATCTCGATCTTGTCCGTGCCACGAAATCGACCGCACTGCACCCAGGCATCTGAAAAATGCCACTGACGCTCACGACCAAACAGCAGGATGCCGCCCACACTGGGTACCAGACGCCCTTGATACGGCATCAACAGCCGCAAGGCCACCAGCGTTTTCAGCAAAGGCTTGGGAGATGAGAGATCGCGCTTGAATTCCAGCTGTTTGCCCTCGGGCTGGGCAAGCAGATCCTCGATTGGGTGCATCATCACGCGATTTCCTACCGCATACGAACCAGCTTATTGGCCAGCATCACCCCGTGCAGGTCTCGCATCGGTGTGCAATCTCGCTGGCCGAGGTGGAGGTGGTCAAACGCGTGGGGTGAACAGCGGCCTCCCTGTGAACCCCGAGCGGCAGCCAATCCGCGAGGACACGATTCTCGAAGACCATCAGGAGCCCACTGATTCTCCCTCAACGCACCAGGCACCTCAACCTTCCAGGCGCACACGAATACCCTAAAACCCCCCTTCTCCCGATAGACCATAAACGCTTGGGCACCTCTCGCCACCGCCCTACCATGCCATCATGAACGCCCTGACCTCCTGGATCACGCGCTCACTGGGCCATCAGCCAGGCAGAACCCTTCCCGGCACGGACGCGGTAGGATCGCCATCGCCCCTGATACGGATCCAGGACGCGCAAACCCTCCTCACGCCCACACACCGCCAGGCCGTGCTCGCCCAGATCGACAGATTGACCGGTCTGCCCGGCCCACATCATCAGGCCCTGGTCTTGTGGCCTCTCCGGCAATACGCCAGCTTCGTGCAGCAATTGCCTGCCTCCCAGGCCCATCATCACGCAGGTCTTGGCGGACTGCTGGATCACACCCTGGAGGTGGTCCACCAGGCACTGCTGATCCGCCGGGGGCGATTGCTGCCGATCGGCGGCGAGCCTGAGCGCATTGCCAGGCAGCATGATCTGTGGACCTATGCGGTGGCCATGGCTGCCCTGCTCCATGACCTGGGCAAACCGGCGGTGGATCAGTGGGTCACCCTCCATCGGGCCGATGGCCAATCCATCGGCACCTGGGATCCCCTGGCCGGCCCCATGACAGGCCTGCCGCACTGCCAGGCCTACACGGTGACTTACCGGCCACGCCGGTGTCATGGCTTTCATGAGCGGGTCACCTCCTTGCTGGTCCATCACATCATGCCGGCCCGGGGATTGGCTTGGCTGGCATCGGACCAGGCACTCTTCGCCCAATCGGTGGCGACCCTTGCCGGTGACATGAATGAAGCGGGCGCCCTGGGTGAAATCATCCAGGAGGCGAATGGACTCTCGGTGGCAAGAAATCTGGGCGCCGCTGATTCACCCCGGGTGGCGCCCACCAGAACCAGGCCGTTATGGGAACGCTTGGTGACCGGCCTGAGATACCTGCTTGATCAAGGTGAACTGCCCCTGAATCGCAATGGCGCTGCCGGATGGCTGGTGGGGCATGATCTCTGGCTGGTCTCGAAACGGGCCATTGATGCCCTGCGAGCCCACCTCATCGCCGAGGGTCATTCCGGCATCCCCTCCTCCAACGACCGCATCTACGACACGCTCCAGGAGCACGGGATACTGGAGTCTTGCGACGAGCGCGCCATCTGGCATACCACGGTGGCCGGTGCCGGATGGTCACATGAACTGACCCTGATCCGGATTCCTGTGCGGCGCATCTGGGCGGAGCCGGACAGTCGTCCGGGTTGCTTTGAGGGGACCGTCACCCCGAGAGCCCCGGACGCGAGCGAGGACATTGCCCACGAACCGACTGAACCAGACCAACGCGATGCCCCACAGGATCCGCTCGGTGATCTTCCCTCACCTACCCAAGCAGCGCCGCCGATCGTCACAGACAACCCCCCTCCGACAGAACTGGAGGACCCAAGGCCAGACAACGAACACGCGCCAGTCCTGGATCCCGCATCCGTCACGGACTCACTACAGGGCGAGCACCCCGGAGATGATGATGGCCCCGCCGAGGCCGGATCATGCTTCCTTCAATGGTTACAGCGAGAGGCCCTCGCGCGCCGCATGGAGTTCAATACCCCGCACGCACGCATCCACGTCGTCGAAGAAGGCGTGCTGCTGGTGAGCCCGGCAGTGTTCAAGGATTACGCCAGCCAGAACCCGGACCATGGCAGCTGGGAGTATGTACAGAAGCGATTCATGAAGCTCAGAGCCCACCAAAAGCGACCGGATGGAACCAATGTCCACCGGTATCTCGTGAAGGGGGCGCGGCGTCAGTCAGTGGTCAAGGGGATCGTCCTGCCCGACGTTGCGATTGTATTCCCGGGCAGCGGGGAGAAAGCATCGGTCAACCCACATCTGGAGGCATCCAGGTAATCCATCGCAGGCTCACACAGCTCCGGGGTCAGTTCTCTCCAGGATGCGCCAAAGCCTATCCGAAGTTCTTTGATGATGACGATCGGGAGAGAGGGATGTCCGAACGCCCAGATACTATTCATGCGATACCGGGGGCAACTCTGGGGGCAACAAAATTTAGAAAATTTATTTTTGACTTATTAATCAGATACTTATAGAGAACTTTCGGTAGTCA
>NZ_JAJNAN010000093.1:0-3391 GCF_022227565.1 Ectothiorhodospira sp. 9100 | reverse complement strand
TCAGCCGCACTTGCTGTCGCCGCAGTTGAGACAGGTGAGGCAGTTGTCCATGACCACCACGGCCTGGGTGTGGCACTTGCCGCATAGCTGGGCACCGGGGGGGAAGCTTTCCCGGGCCTTGGGGTCGTCGCTGGCCTGGTGCACGCTCTCTTCGTACTGGGCGCGCTTTTCCTCCACCAGGCGGCGCTGGTGTTCGTCCAGGCCGTCGTCCTTGATCAGGCCGATCATGCGCATGTGGCTCTCGATGGCGTCGCCGATCTCAGCCACCAGGGAAGGCATGTACTTGCCCCCCTTCTTGAAATAGCCCCCGCGCGGGTCGAACACCGAGCGCAACTCCTCCACCAGGAAGGTGACATCCCCGCCCTTACGGAACACCGCCGAGATGATCCGGGTGAGCGCCACGATCCACTGGAAGTGGTCCATGTTCTTGGAGTTGATGAAGATCTCGAAGGGCCGACGCAGTTCGTGCTCGGTGCCCGGGTTCAGGATCACATCGTTGATGGTCACATACAGGGCGTGCTCCGACAACGGCGTCTTCAGCTTGTAAGTGGACCCCAGCAGCATCTCGGGTCGTTCCAGCTTCTCGTGCATGTGCACCACCTTCGCGGAGCCCTGAGTGGGCTCCGTGGGGGCCGGGGCAGGCGCGCTGGCGGCAGCGGCCGGCGGGGCCGACGATTCCGCGGGGGCGCCTGCCTGAGCGGCGCTCTCCTCAGCGGATTCCTCCCGCCAGATTCCGAAATCCACAATTGGTTTGTCAATCTTGATGGTCATGTGCGTGTGCCCCTGATTCAGAATTTACCGTAGTACCCTTCTTTCAGGGCCTCGTAGAGATTGGCGGCATTGTGGGTCTCGCCGTCGTATTCCACTTCCTCATTCCCCTTGGCCAGCACGATGCTGCCGTCATCCAGGACAAACCGGTAGGTGGTGTTTTCCAGATCCTTTTCCTTGACCAGCACGCCCTGGAAGGCCTCGGGATTGAAACGGAAGGTGGTACAGCCCTTCAGCCCCTGCTCGTAGGCATAGCGGTAGATGTCCTTGAAGTCCTCGAAGCGATAGTCCGTGGGCACGTTGGCGGTCTTGGAGATGGACGAATCGATCCATTTCTGGGCCGCCGCCTGCACGTCCACGTGGGACTTGGGCGTGATGTCATCCGCCGTGATGAAATATTCCGGCAACTGTGCCCCGGGCTCCTCGGAGTACGGCATGGCCTTGGCGTTCACGAATTCCCGGTAGGCCAGCAGTTCATAGGAGAAGACATCCACCTTCTCCTTGGTCTTGCGGCCCGAACGGATGATGTTGCGGGCATAGTGGTGGGCGAACGAGGGCTCGATGCCGTTACTGGCGTTATTGGCCAGTGACAGGGAGATGGTCCCGGTGGGGGCAATGGAGCTGTGGTGGGTGAAGCGGCAACCTTCCTCGGCCAGGGCCTCCACCAACTCGGGGTCCACCTGGGCCACCCGCTGCATGTAGCGACTGTAACGGGCATGCAGTACCCGGCCCTTGAGGATATCCCCCACCTGGATACCATCCCTTTCCAGTTCCGGACGCAGGCGCAGCATGGCCGGGGTCACCTGGAACTCCTCGTCCATGATGGGGGCCGCCCCCTTTTCCCGGGCCAGTTCCAGCCCGGCGCGCCAGCCGGCCAGGGCCATCTCGCGGGTCACCTCTTCGGTGAAGGCCAGAGAGCCCTCGTCGCCGTATTTCATGCCCATCATGGTGATGGTGGAGCCCAGCCCCAGGTAACCCATGCCGTGGCGGCGCTTGCGAATGATCTCCTCGCGCTGTTCGGGCAGTGGCAGGCCGTTGATCTCCACCACGTTGTCCAGCATGCGGGTGAACACGGACACCACCTCGCGGAAGGTCTCCATGTCGAACCGGGCCTGGTCGGTGAAGGGGTCCTGCACGAAGCGGGTCAGGTTAATGGATCCTAGAAGGCAGGCACCATAGGGTGGCAGAGGTTGTTCGCCGCAGGGGTTGGTGGCGCGGATCTGCTCGCACCACCAGTTGTTGTTCATCTCGTTGACCTTGTCGATGAGCACGAAGCCCGGCTCGGCATAGTCGTAGGTGGAGGTCATCACCATGTTCCACAGGTTGCGGGCCGGCAGGGTCTTGTAGATCCGGCAGGCCACCAGGCCTTCCTCGTTGGTGATGTAGTCATTGTCCACGGGCCAGTCACGCCACAGGACCTGCTGGGGATCGTTCAGGTCGATGCCGTCCTGTTCGGCCTCCTGGGGGCCCAGGGGGAAGGCCAGCGGCCACTGGGCATCGTTCTTCACGGCCTCCATGAAACCTGAAGTGATCAGCAGCGACAGGTTGAACTGGCGCAGGCAGCCATCGGCGCGCTTGGCGCGGATGAAGTCCAGCACGTCCGGATGACCGATATCAAAGGTACCCATCTGCGCGCCGCGCCGCCCTCCGGCGGAAGACACGGTGAAGCACATCTTGTCGTAGATCTCCATGAACGACAGGGGACCGGAGGTGTAGGCGCCCGCGCCGGACACATAGGCGCCCCGGGGGCGCAGAGTGGAGAAGTCGTAGCCGATGCCGCTGCCGGCCTTCAAGGTAAGGCCCGCCTCGTGGAGCTTTTCCAGGATGTCGTCCATGGAATCCTGAATGGAACCCGACACCGTGCAGTTGATGGTGGACGTGGCGGGCTTGTGCTCCCAGGCACCGGCGTTGGCAATGATGCGTCCGGCGGGGATGGCCCCCAGACGCAGGGCCCAGAGAAAACGTTCGTACCAGGTCTCGCGCAGGGCCGGCTCGGCCTCCACGTCGGCCAGGGCCCGGGCAACACGCTTCCAGGTGTCATCGATGGTGGGGTCCAGATCTTCACCGGTACGGGTCTTGAGGCGGTATTTCTTGTCCCAGATATCCATGGAGGCGGGCTGCATGGGGACCTCCCTTGAGACAACGGTTGCAAGGGCCTGGCTGGACTGGGATTTCATGGTGGCGGGATCCTTTTTGCTACTAGCTGTTGTGGTTGGATATTGATCAACACACAACATAGTGGATGTGAGGCCGTCGAAGCTTAGGCACTTGCCGGGGGGATTTCAAGCGCTCACAGGGGGCCCATTGGGAGGTACGGGAGAGGCGAAGGACGCCGAAACGGGCCTGGGACGCGGGCTTCCAGGGGTTCGGTCGGGAAGGATAATTTTTTCGGCCAGCCGACGAACGGTCGGCAACCGCGGGAGAGATGTCAGGGACAGGATGGCCCCAACGATCGGGGCCATCTCATACAGGTCAACGTGAAAGAATCAAGGTTCAGCTACAAATACCCCCTTCTCCCCCCTCGGGGGAGAAGGGCTGGGGATGAGGGGGGGGAGACAGGCACTGTGCCAGCCCTGGGGGGGGGGGGGCCCCCCCCCCCCCCCCCCCCCGCCGGGGGGGGGGG
>NZ_JAJNAN010000092.1:0-3494 GCF_022227565.1 Ectothiorhodospira sp. 9100 | reverse complement strand
TAAGGTGAATTCTTGCGATGATAGCCTTATAATGTAGTCTTCATGTGACTACATAATAATCTCCTCGGAGAATTGCCGATGAAAACCGCTGATACCTACGTCCGTGCTCGCATCGATACTCGGACCAAGGAACGCGCCGCTGATGCACTAGAGGCAATGGGGTTGTCCGTTTCGGACGCTATTCGTTTGCTGATGTTGCGCATAGCTGATGAGCGCCGTTTGCCCTTCGATGTGAAGGTGCCCAACTCCACGACGAAGAAGGCCATTACCGAACTGGAAGCTGGGAAAGGCAAGAAGTTCACCAGCGTGGACGATCTGATGGCGGATTTGCATGAGGACGATTGATCGTTCATCCGCTTTCAAGCGCGACTACAAGCGAGAGGCCAAAGGCAGGCACCGGACCACGCTGGACGATGAACTCAAACCGGTGTTGATCGCACTGGGACCGATCAGGCTTTAGATGTTCGCTACCGTGATCATGACCTTTCGGGTGATTGGGCAGGCTACCGGGAATGCCACATCAAGCCTGATCTGCTGCTGATTTACCGCAAATCTGACCCCAACACCCTCCGATTGGCACGGCTCGGCTCGCACAGCAAACTTTTCGGCTGATCGATCACAAACAGAACTCATTCGCCAGTGCATGCACCTCCTTCAGGGTGATCCCCAGATACCGCATGGTCAGCGCCGGACTGCGGGGCAAGAGTGCCCGTCCCCTTCCTTGGCCGCCACCTCCGGCGGCGCAAAACCCTCAATGATCTGGCGCACCAGTTCCGGGTAGCTGAACAGTTCCTTGTAGTCCGTATCGTGGTGGTTGCTCATGCTGGGTCATGGCAGGAGATCGAGCCACAGTGCCCTATATTCGCTTCCAGCCCGGCCGATCCCCTCCGTGGCGATAACCTGCCGGCAGGTTGAACTGATTCACATTTTCAGTGATTGGAGTTGTGCCCTTTCTAAAACTGTGGAGAATGTTCGGAGTCGCCATTGAAGGCAGTCAGGGATGAAAGGCAGTCAATCACGGAAGGTCCATTGGATGGATCATTGCCGCGCGACACCGGGCCCCGCCACATGGACTGTAGCGGGGCCTTTCTTTTTTGGGGCAGCGACACCCAAGAATCCGGGTGTCTGTTCCTTACCCTGACTTACCCCACTCCTCAGTGGGGCTGATCTGATCGCAGAGCCTTCACCTCATCCAGGGATAGGCCCGTAGTCTCGGCGATCTGCTGGTCGTCAAGCAGGCCCAGCTTGAACAGGTTAATGGCAGCCAGACGCTGGCCTTTCTGTAAGCCGATTTGCTCGCCCTTCTGCAAGCCGATCACCTCGCCCTTCTGCCGTTCCTTCTCCGCCCAGTTCTGAAGATTTTCCGCCAGCATCGCATTGTCCTCCACCAAACTGTTGACCTGTTCCAGCGCCTTCTCTGCCTCGGCGCCCAGCCGTCTGAGGTGACGTTTGAGCCAGCGGGTGATCACCTCGTCCAGACGGGCCTTCTGCGGATGTGCCCGGATGCGCGCTGCCAAGCGCTGCACTGCGCCCTGCAAGGCATCCACATCCTTTGACGCCTTCTCCACCTCGAAAATCCCGCTCAGCGGCGTGTCCCGCTCCGCCAGTTCTTCCTCGCTGAAGGCCGATTCGTTCACCAGATAGTAGCGCAGGTGGGGCTGATACACCCGCATGAACCCAGGCGGTTCCGGCCGGATCATCCGATAGATGTCCTCCCGCGCCGTCCACCGTTTCGAGCCGTTGTACAGCACCACCGGGAAGATGGGCGGCATACCCTTGCGGGCTGTTGTCACATGGGTCTTGATCAGATGGTCGTAGAAGCAGGCCACATAGTGCAGCATCCGGATCGGCAGGCGGTGGTCCACCGTGGACTGAAACTCCAGCAGCAGATACACGAACACCCGCTGCGTGGTGCCATCCCATTTCACCTCCACCGACCAGACCTTATCCTCGAACTTCTCGCCAAACAGCGGCGTGATGTAGTTCCCGCTGTGATCGGTGAGGGTGGAAAAGTCCATCATCGCCGCCACTTCCGGCGGCGCAAAGCCCTCGATGAGCTGGCGGACCAACTCCGGGTAGCTGAACAGTTCCTTGTAGCCTGTGTCGTGGTGGTTGCTCATGCGGCGTTCTGGCAGGAGATCGAACCACAGTGTGCCATATTCGCCCCCAGCTTGGCCGACCTCCACCCTTGCGGTAACCTGTCACCAAGCTGGCCACGGACATGGCTGGCAACCTCTGGAGGGAACCATGCCGCGCCCCCGCTGTGAACAGATTTCGCTCACCGATACGCCCTACTACCACATCATCTCGCGCTGTGTGCGGCGCACCTTCCTCTGCGGGCAGGATCATCTCACTGGCAAAAGCTTTGAACACCGGCGGCAGTGGATCGAGGATCGTATGCGGCTGCTGGCCTCCCTGTTCGCCGTGGACGTGGCCGCCTATGCGGTCATGTCCAACCATTATCATGTCGTCGTCAAGCTGGAGCCGACACACAAGCGGAGCGTTGGTCCGATGACGACGTGCTGCGGCGCTGGAGTTGTCTGTTCAAGGGCCCACTGCTGGTCCAGCGATATCTGGCCGGAGGTCCGCAGGAAAGCTACGAGCTGGCCCAAGTGGCGGAATTCGCCCAATGCTACCGGCAGCGGCTGGCCAGCCTGAGCTGGTTCATGAAGTGTCTGAATGAGCCCATCGCCCGGCAGGCCAATCTGGAGGATGGCTGTACCGGGCACTTCTGGGAGGCCCGCTTCAAGTCTCAGGCCCTGAGCACCGAAGCCGCCCTGCTCAGTTGCATGGCCTATGTGGATCTCAACCCGGTGCGGGCCGGGATGGCAGACACGCCGGAGACTTCAGAACACACCAGCATCAAGGAACGCATTACGCCCCGGTTCGACCTGGCCCAGGCCGTGCGCGAGCAGGTGAAACTGGACGCCTTGCTGCGGTTCGATGTGCCGGTGAAGCCATTGCTGCCTTTTGAAGGTGCATTCGCAGACCGCGAGCAGCCCGGCATCCCGTTCGCCCTCGAGGACTATCTGTCCCTGGTGGACTACACGGGGCGGGCCATCGACCCGAGAAAGAAGGGCGCCATTGCCGACACCCAGCCCCCGATCCTGCAGCGGCTGGGACTCACCCCGGATCAATGGCTGGCCCAGAGTACGCAGTTTGAGGCCCTGCACCGGCAGCAACGACGATCAGCGGCCTGACTGGCCTATCCTTCAGAGGGTTTTCCCGTGCTGCGGTGATATGCCGAGGAAGGCTCTTGCCCGTCGTTCCTGTGCTGGAGCCAGATATTCGGGGAAATCAGCGGCTGACGGTGGTTTTCGGGCCCGGTGCCTTGAGGGAGGGCGTAAGAGGGGCGTTGGGCGGGGCGGCAGTAGGCGAATGGCTGAGCAAAGGGTCAAGAGTGCCTGTCCCTTGTGTGTGCCATCAAGGGCTTCGCCCCGGACGCCGTCCAGGCCATCGAACACCACAGCTGGCCCGGTAACGTACGCGAGATG
>NZ_JAJNAN010000091.1:0-3529 GCF_022227565.1 Ectothiorhodospira sp. 9100 | reverse complement strand
CCCAAACCCTCGCAGGTCGCATTGCGTCGCCATTTGAACGGCAGCACCCGGCCTGCAAAGTCCTCCGCAATCATGGCGTCGATTTCGGCGATCAGACGGTCACTTCTTTTGCCCTTGGGCAACATCGCTGCGCCGCGCCGCAGTTCTGCCTCTCCCACCGCGCTGATATAAAGTGCCGACGCGTCCCGTCCCCCGAACCAGGCCAGAACCTCCGGGGCAGGGGTCGCACGCATCAGTTCCGAGATGACGTTCGTGTCGATCAGGATCATCGCCGGCACGCTTCAATCGAAACGCGGCGGTTCGGGCATCGGTTCCCGCTGTGGCAGGTCGAGATCCACCCCACCGAGCGCCGCGAACCGGTGGTGGATAGTCTCGCCGAGGTTCTTGGACGCCACCGGCTTACCGATGGCCTGGCGCAGGATTTCCCGCGCTTCCTCCTCCATCGACCGGTCATGCTCGGCCGCGCGAATGCGCAGGCGATGCTTCAGACCCTCGTCGAGATTACGAATCGTGATGCTGGCCATAAGGTTCTCCATCAACCTCTCTCAAGATTAAGCTTTGATTGCATTGATATCAACTCCCCAGTTCCGCCGAGGCCAAGAAGGCCATCAGCCGCCTGGCCCAGGACAGCATGGACGAGGGTGAGAGTTTCCGTGCAGAAGACCTCTCCGTTGAAGGGGAGTGTAAGCGTGACGAGGACATCCTTGCCATTTTTGCTCAAGGCTTGCACCTGGCCTGGAGTTCGGTCAATGAGTCGACCGAGGAGCAAGCCCGTTCCAGAGGCGAGTCTGTCGTCTCGGTCACCCGCCGCCTGTTATTCAGAGAGTGTGCCTCGAGGCACTTGCCACTGACGGAGGCCGCCTGGGACTGGATCGACAGGGAGCAGGACCGGGACGTGCTGACGGTGCTCCTCACGCTGGTACTCGTCGAGAACTCCGAAATCCACTTCTGTGCCGTCAGGGAATGCATCATGAACAACAGGCACCGCTGCCAGATTCTGGTCAGTGCCCTCAAGGCGCTCACTTCAAGCGATAATCAATCCTCAGGCCTGGGGAATGCGGGTGTCCAGCATAACTCCCCGAAGACGCCTCAAAAGCCTCAACCCACCTGACTCGCTGCTCCAGTTACGACCATAATGGGCGACAGACAGCACAACTGAAGACCAGATCCGCGTCTGGACTCGGGAACTCACCGGACTGGCCAAGTTGGAATGCTGGCTCACCGAGGATCAACGCCCCGATCGGGAAGAGCTCTGGCTGAACTGCCTGCTCCACAAGGCGACCCGCCAACTCATCACCGGTGGTGACGACAATCCCTTCCTGCCCCATCTATGCAGCGGCATTCACCGCGCCGATGCCATCGACATGGCGGTGGCTTTCATCAAGCACACCGACAACGCCAGCATCCTCTCTTTGTGCGATGACAACCGTGTGTTCGAGAGCGATCTGTTTGCCGGGGTGAACGCCGATCTGCTGGTGCCGTTCCACTACTACGGCGTTTTCGACGAGGACGTGGACTACCAGAGCATCCCCTGGCGCAATGGCCGGTTCGACCCGGATCTGCTGGGCAACCGGCTGGCGACCCTGGCTCGTGCGCGTCATGCCCTGAGCACCTGGCGGAAATGGGCTCAGCGGCGCACCCTGGCCTTTTGCATCTCCACCCGCCACGCCGATTACATGGCTGACCAGTTTGCTCGGCAAGGCGGCCGATCATCGCTATCTGGACCATTGGGTGGACGACACCCGGTTCCACTGGCAGACCCAGAATCAGACAACGCCCCAGAGCAAGCGGGGCCGGGAGATCATCCATCATGAGGAGATGGGCATCGCTATCCATCTCTTCATCCGGGAAAACAAGCTGGAGCAGGGGGAGGCCGCGCTATTCACCTATTACGGGCCGGTGCGGTATCTCAAGCACCAGGGCAGTGGGCCGATGAGTGTGGATTTTGAGGTGATCCAGCACTCCGGCGCATTTCGATCTGTAAAGCAACTTGGTGGGTGAATAGTGCGGGGTGGCTGTCATCACCTACAGGCAGGCGCTGGCATCACTGCTGGCTCGTCAGTCTAGCGGGGTTGGGGATCTCAGTAGCCCATATCCAGATCCTGGGCCTGGTCAACCAGGGCCTGCATCGCGGCTTCGCGGGAGATGGGACGGCCGGGCTCCTCTCCCCACAGCATGCCGATCGGCACCGCGAAGCAGCCCGGCACCTGCAGCTTGAGACAGTGGCGGCCGGTGTAGATGAGCATGCCCCCGCGGAAGCCCTTGCCGGCCTGTTCGGCGAGCCTGGCAAGCCCGGCGGCATCCTTGGCTTGCACGCTGGCGGCACGTTTGACCTCCACGCCCCAGAGTTCCTGACCACGCTCGATGACAAGGTCGACCTCTACCTGGTCCTTGTCCCGATAGTGGGAAAATCGTAGCTCCGGATCGACCCAGGAGGCCTGAGCGACCAACTGCTCGACCACATGACTTTCCAGCAGGGCACCGAAGCGTTCTGCCTCGGTCAGCCACTGTTCCGGCCCCAGGCGACCCAGGGCCGCAGCAAGCCCGGTATCCACCAGATGCATCTTGGGACTCTTGATCAGCCGTTTGGCGTGGTTACGGTGCCAGGCGGGGAGTTGATGGACCAGAAACAGGCGCTCCAGGATGCCAAGGTACTTGGAGACGGTGGCACGCTCTATCCCCAACTCCTTGCTCAGATTGCTGACGTTGAGCAGGCCGGCAGTGCGGTAGGCCAACAACTCCACCAGGCGCATCATCCCATCTTCGTCCTGAATGGCAGCGATATCCCGCACGTCGCGCTGCACGATGGCGTTCAGGTACTGGCGATACCACTGACGTGCCCGGTGGGGCGGACGGCGGTTGGGTTCGGGATACCCACCCTGACACAGTACCTCTGGCGCTGGGGCCAGTGGCACGGTGTCCGGCACCATTCTGGGCGTTAGCTGCCCCTCCACCAGCACGCCGAGCAGGGTCGAGGTGCTGACACGTTTCTCCTGTTCGGTCAGTGGATGCAGGTAGATGACTTCCATGCGGCCGGCCAGGGACTCCTGCGCCTTGGGTAACAACAGCAGGTTGGCGGAGCCTGTGAGCAGGAAGCGGCCTGACTGGCGATCACGGTCCACCACCGACTTGATCGCCAGCAGCAGTTCCGGCACCCGCTGTACCTCGTCCAGAATGACGCGCTCAGGCAGCCCCTCCACGAAGCCGAGCGGATCCTGCCGAGCTGCTTCCAGCAGCGTCGGGTCATCCAGATTCAGATAGGTGCGCTTCGGGTTGATGCGTTGCGCGAGTGTCGTCTTGCCTGCCTGACGTGGCCCCAGCAGGCAGACCACCGGCGTATCAGCGAGGGACTCAAGCACTCGACCACGAATCAAGCGCGGGAGATAGGGGGATAGCATGTCGCACCTCTGCCAGCGTCCAGTTGCTGGCTAGGTTAGCGTCTAAATGATGGTTAGTACATCGTCCAATTGCTGCCTTATGGGTCATCCAATTGTCTGCGACCTATGAGGCGCGCGCCCGGGGCGTGCAT
>NZ_JAJNAN010000090.1:0-3693 GCF_022227565.1 Ectothiorhodospira sp. 9100 | reverse complement strand
TGGTCTAGCACCCCGGCTGATGTTCTACTTAACAGGGCCTTGAGAGCCCAGCACTGTACTGAAAGATGGAGCCCATGACCGGACTTGAACCGGTGACCTCTTCCTTACCAAGGAAGTGCTCTACCGCCTGAGCTACATGGGCAAAACAAAAAAGGCGCGCCAAGCGCTGCCATAACCTCTGATCAAACTGGAGCGGGTGATGGGAATCGAACCCACATCATCAGCTTGGAAGGCTGAGGTTCTACCGTTGAACTACACCCGCAAAACCGCACTTCCGGATGCGCTACGCCAAGCCATCCAACCTCTGACCATCCAATCGATGCGATGGAGCGCGGGAGGCTTACCCCGCCAGCATAACGCCGAAAACCCGCCACTGCCACATCGACAGGCCGCCGGCGCTGACCCTGTTCCGGGTCATTGCCGGCGCCTTACTGCATTCTGGTGGAGGGGGAAGGATTCGAACCTTCGAAGGCTGAGCCAGCAGATTTACAGTCTGCCCCCTTTGACCGCTCGGGAACCCCTCCAGACGCGAAAGCCCGGTATTATTGTGATCTGACCCCCACCTGTCAACCACCTTTTGCATTTTAATGATCATGCCACGACCTTTTGCTACGATCGCTGGCAGACAATCATCCATCATCGCATGAAACAGAGGACTGCCAACCAATGAAGGTCACTATCTACGGATCCGGCTATGTGGGCCTGGTGACGGGCGCCTGCCTGGCGGAAGTGGGCAATCAGGTACTGTGCGTGGACATCGATCAGGACAAGATCGCGCGCCTCAACCGGGGGGAAATCCCCATCTACGAGCCGGGCCTGGAAGACATGGTGGCCGATAACGTGCAGTCCGGTCGCCTGGCCTTCACCACCGATGCCGCCGAAGGCGTGCGTCACGGCCTGTTCCAGTTCATCGCCGTGGGCACCCCGCCGGACGAGGACGGCTCCGCCGATCTGCGCCACGTGCTGGCCGTGGCCCGCACCGTGGCGGAGCACATGGACGAATACCGCATCGTCGTGACCAAGTCCACCGTGCCGGTGGGCACCTCCGACAAGGTACAGGAAGCCATGGCCGGCACCCTGCAGGCTCGCAACGCGCAGATCGACTTCGATGTGGTCTCCAATCCGGAGTTCCTCAAGGAAGGCGCCGCGGTGGATGACTTCATGAAGCCCGATCGCATCATCGTCGGCACCGACAACCCGCGCACCGGCGAGCTGATGCGCGCCCTGTACGGCCCCTTCAATCGCAATCACGACCGGGTGATGGTGATGGACATCCGTTCCGCGGAACTGACCAAGTATGCCGCCAACGCCATGCTGGCCACCAAGATCAGTTTCATGAACGAGCTGGCCAATCTGGCCGAGGCCCTGGACGCCGACATTGAGCACGTGCGCCAGGGGATCGGCTCCGATCCGCGCATTGGCTACCACTTCATTTACCCCGGCTGCGGCTACGGCGGATCCTGCTTCCCCAAGGATGTGAAGGCCCTGGAGCGCACCGCTCGTCAGGTGGGCTTCAAGGCCCAGTTGCTCACCGCCGTGGAAGACGTGAACGAACGCCAGAAGGAGCGCCTGTTCCAGAAGATCCACAGCCACTTCCAGGGGGATCTCAAGGGCCGCACCATCGCCCTGTGGGGCCTGGCCTTCAAGCCCAATACCGACGACATGCGCGAGGCCTCCAGCCGCATGCTCATGGAATCCTTGTGGGCGGCCGGCGCCCGGGTGCGTGCCCACGACCCGGTGGCCATGGAAGAATGCGCCCACATCTACGGTCAACGCGACGACCTGGTGCTGTGTGATCATCACGAGCAGACCCTGGAAGGCGCCGATGTCCTGGCCATCGTGACCGAATGGAATGTCTTCCGCAGCCCGGATTTCGAGTTGATCCGCAAGCACCTCAAGGAACCGGCCATTTTCGACGGCCGCAACCTGTACGAGCCCAAGCACATGGAAGACATGGGGTTCGCCTACTATGCCATCGGGCGCGGGAGAAAGGGCTGATCGACCCTCACCCCAACCCCTCTCCCGCCAGCGGGAGAGGGGCTTCTCCTCCAGGGGAGAGAGCCCCTCCCCTGAGCGGAGTAGGCACTCCCTTCTCCCCTCAGGGGAGAAGGGCTGGGGATGAGGGGAAAACGGCGGGCACGCAGCTCAACCAGAAAAGGAGAACCCCATGCCCCAAAAAGGCATCCTCGTCACTGGCGGCGCCGGCTACATCGGCGCGCACGTGGCCCTCATGCTGGCCGAGGCCGGCGAACGGGTCGTTGTCCTGGACAACCTCTCCACCGGCTTCGCCGAATCGGTCATCCAGTCCGACCTCATCATCGGCGATGTCGCCGACACCGAACGGGTTTCCACGCTGCTGCGCGAACACGACATCGACACGGTGATGCACTTCGCCGCCCACACCATCGTGCCGGAATCCGTCGCCGACCCGCTCAAGTACTACCGCAACAACACCTGCGGCACCCGCAACCTGCTGCAATGCTGCCAGGAGGCCGGCATCAAGCACGTCGTCTTCTCCTCCACCGCCGCCGTCTATGGCATCCCCACCGACGGCGTCGCCCGGGAAGATACCCCCAACGCCCCCATCAACCCCTACGGCACCTCCAAGCTCATGAGCGAGTGGATGCTCCGGGATCTCTCCGCCGCCACACCCCTGCGCCATGTGGCCCTGCGCTACTTCAACGTGGCCGGCTCCGACCCGGAGGGTCGCATCGGCCAGTCCACGGAAAAGGCCACCCTGCTGATCAAGGTGGCCTGCGAGGCGGCGGTGGGCAAGCGTTCCCATATCTCCGTATTCGGCACCGACTATCCCACCCCCGATGGCACCGGCGTGCGCGACTACATCCACGTGACGGATCTGGCCGCCGCCCATCTCAAGGCCCTGGAGTACCTGCGCGCCGGCGGCGCCTCCGATACCCTCAACGTGGGCTACGGCCACGGCCTGAGCGTGCGTGAAGTGCTGGACACGGTACAACGGCTCAATGGCCAGCCCCTGGACATCCGCGAAGAGCCCCGCCGCGCCGGCGACCCCCCCAGCCTGGTGGCCGCCGCCGACCGCATCCGCTCGGTGCTGGGCTGGGAACCCCGGCACGACGACCTGGAATTCATCGTGCGCACCTCACTGGACTGGGAGCGCCGCCTGGCCAACCACTGAGCCGGCGCGCGCGATGCTGACCTGAATCAGCTTTTCCCGCATTCCCCGCCCGTGGGAGCGGGCCTCGGCCGAGAAAAGCCCCTACCATAGCGACAACACCAACAACCACAGCGGGGACCACCACACCATGGACACACTCATCAACACCCTGGGCACCCTCATCGGGCTGGCCGGCCTCATCGTCTGCGCCGCCGTGGGCGCCACCTGGTTCATGGGCGAATACTACCTGCTGGGCCTTGAGCTCCTGGTGGTCCTCAGCGGTGGCATCGCCCTCATGGTGGCCGCCATCCTGTTCAAGGCACAGGTCCTGGTCATGCGGTCGTTCTGACGCTCATGCATCACGGTGGCAAGCCACCCCCGATGATGAAAGATACGTATCTAGCCCCTCTCCCCTGCGGGGGAGAGGGGTTGGGGTGAGGGGGGAAGGACTGGCACAGTGCCTATCCCGGGCCCCCCGCCCCCCCCCCCCACCCCCCCGGGGGGGGGGGGGGGGTGTGGGGGGCCCCCCCCCCCCCCCCCCCACACACCCCCCCAAAAAA
>NZ_JAJNAN010000009.1:0-82695 GCF_022227565.1 Ectothiorhodospira sp. 9100 | reverse complement strand
GTCAATTATAGTGGCACAGCAGAAGACAAAAAAGAAGTTCAGTCTGCCCCCGCTTCCCAGTGAAACCGAATCCGTAATATCGTGAGCCTATCCCTGAGCTGATGCAGGGCCTGTGTTGAACATTCCCAAACGGTGAGCATGATGGCAAACAACAGACGCAGCAAAGCGGTCACCGAAGGCTTTCAGCGCGCCCCCAATCGGGCCATGTTGCGGGCGGTCGGCTTTGAGGACGGGGATTTCGACAAGCCCATTGTCGGTGTGGGCAACGCCCATAGCACCATTACCCCCTGCAACATCGGTATCGGTGCCCTGGCGCAGCGGGCCGACGAGGCCCTGCGCGCCGCCGGCGCCATGCCGCAGCAGTTTGGCACCATCACCATCTCCGATGGCATCTCCATGGGCACCGAGGGCATGAAGTATTCGCTGGTGTCTCGAGAGGTGATCGCCGACGCCATCGAGACGGTGGTCCAGGGACAGAGCATGGATGGCATCCTCGCCACCGGCGGCTGCGACAAGAACATGCCGGGAGCCATGATCGCCCTGGCCCGCATCAACGTCCCGGGCATTTTCGTTTACGGTGGCACCATCAAGCCAGGCAGGTACAAGGGACAGGATCTGACCATCGTCAGTGTTTTTGAAGCGGTGGGCCAGTACGCCGCGGGTAACCTGAGCGATGAGGATCTGCAAGGGGTGGAAAAAAATGCGTGCCCCGGGGCGGGCTCCTGTGGCGGCATGTACACTGCCAACACCATGTCCAGTGCCTTCGAGGCCATGGGCATGAGCCTCCTGGGTTCCTCCACCCAGTCCGCAGAGGACAAGGAGAAGGGCGATTCCGCCGCACGTTCTGCCGAGGTGTTGCTCGAAGCCATCAAGGCGGATCGCAGACCCCGACACATCATGACCCGAAAGGCTTTCGAGAACGCCTTCGCCGTGACCATGGCCCAGGGCGGTTCCACCAATGCCGTCCTGCATCTCCTGGCCATTGCCAATGCAGCAGAAGTGGACTTCTCCATCGACGACGTCGAAGTGATCCGCCGCAAGGTACCGGTGCTATGCGACCTCAAGCCCTCGGGTACATACGTTACCAGCCAGTTCCATGCCGTGGGGGGCACGCCCGTGGTCATGAAGATGCTGCTGGAGGCCGGACTGATTCACGGTGACTGCCCCACCATCACCGGTCAGACCCTGGCCGAAACCCTGGCAACGGTGCCCGCGACACCGCCAGCTCATCAGGACATCATTCGCCCCATTGATACGCCGCTATACAGTCAGGGTCATCTGGCCGTGCTCAAGGGAAACCTGGCCGAAGAAGGTGCTGTGGCAAAGATCACGGGACTGAAAAAGACTGCCATCACCGGTCCTGCGCGGGTTTTCAACTCCGAAGAGGAGTCCATGGAGGCCATCGTCAATGACAGGATCCGACCCGGCGATATCCTGGTCATCCGCTACGAGGGGCCCAAGGGGGGGCCGGGAATGCGCGAGATGCTCTCTCCCACCTCGGCCATCATCGGCGCCGGCCTGGGCGATGAGGTGGGCCTGATCACCGACGGGCGCTTTTCCGGTGGAACCTACGGCATGGTGGTGGGCCATGTGGCACCAGAGGCCTATGTGGGGGGCACCATCGGCCTGGTCGAGGAAGGCGATACCATCACCATTGATGCTGAGCAGAACCTGCTGCAACTCAATGTCCCTGACGCTGAGCTGGCTCAGCGGCGGCAACGGTGGCAAAAGCCCGAACCACGTTACCGCCGGGGCGTGCTGGCAAAGTATGCCAAGCTGGTTTCCTCGGCCAGCCAAGGTGCCGTAACCGACCGGGATCTGGAACTCTAAGGCGCCTGATCCACCGTCAGTCAATCAGGTCCATGCGCAGCTTCCCCCCGGCCTCCCACTGCTGCAGACGCCGGATTGCCTGGTCCTCATCGATCCCCTCATGCGCTGCCAGGATCTCGGCCAGGGCTGCACGCACGCCCTGCCCCAGGCTCCCCGCATTGCCGCACACATAGATCACCGCGTCACGCTCCAGGGCCCAGACCATCAACTCATCGGCGGCGGCATGCAGCCGGTCCTGTACATAGCCGCCCCCGTCTGGATCCCGGGAAAAGACTGCATCCAGCCGGTTTAGATGCCCGGCCTCATGCCAGGCCTGCAGCTGCTGCCCATAGAAGAAATCCCCGGCCCGCTTGCGATTACCGAAGATCAGCCAGGTGGGGCCCGGGCGTCGCAGACAGGCCTGCTCGGCCATAAAGCCCATAAACGGGGCAATCCCGCAACCAGCGGCCAGCATGATCATGGGCTGCTTGGCATCCTCGGGAGGATTGAAGTCCGGATGGGCGCGCAGGTGCCCCTCCAGCACATCCCCCTCCTGGAGTTGCCGGCACAACAGACCCGAGGCCTTGCCCAGACGCTGCGACCCGTCTGTCTGCCGATGGGTCACCAGGGCCACGGTCAGCAGGATGGACCGGGGATCCTCCTGCGGTGTGCTGCCGATGGAATAGGGCCGCGCCGGTTCACCGGCTTCGGGCCGCACCAGCAGCAGGTCCCCCGGCCGGAACGCCAGCGGCTCGGGACTTTCAAACCGCAGGCTCCAGACCTCGTGGGTCTGCGGATCGTTGGGATCATTGAGTTGATGCCGCTCCCGCAAGGTCAGCCGGACCGACGGGTCCCCCTGTGGCGCGGCCACCTTACCCAGCCCGATGCCCAGTTGGGCGGCCACCTGATCCAGCCAGCAGCGCCAGTCCGCCGCAGGATCGCCATCCACCTTCACCATGGGCAGGACCTCCTCCCCCCCGGCGGCCAGCAAGGCTTCACGCAGCTGCTCGCCGCCGCGACAGAAATGGCTATAGCTGCGATCCCCCAGCGCCAGGATGGAAAACCGGCAGCCAGCCAGGTCCGCCCCAGGCAGCGCCTTGAGGAAAGCACGGGCCTGTTCGGGCACCTGCCCGTCTCCCGCGGTGGAGGTGATCAGGAACACCTGGCGGAATCCCTTCAACTCCGCCATGGACAGCCCCGCCACCGAGGCATGGAGTACCCGGCCTCCACCAGCCTGCAGGGCCTGGCGAGTCAGATCCGCCAGCTTCGCGGCCGTGCCGGTCTGACTGGCATGGGCCACCAGGATATCCGCACCCTCGTCCCCGCTGCGCTGGCGCCCCTGGCGGATACGACGAGCCCAGGACCACAGCCCCGTGCCCATCAGCCCCACCAGGGCCAGCGAGGCCAGCAGATTGAGCATGCCGGACCAGGCGCCGGCCCAGGTTCCTTCATGCAGGGCCTTCACCAGGCCCGGAAAGTTTTCCTGCCGGATGACCCCATGGGGGCTCACCACGTGGACTGCCTCACCCGCCGGATCGACACCCCATACGGCGGCGGCCGAGTTCTTGACCCGGGTCACCTCCCGCACCCCCGACAGGTCGCCCGTTGCCATGGCCGCTTCAATGGCAGGCGCCATGCCCATGCGGGGATCATCCGGATGCAGGCGGGGCAACTGCGGAGTGCCGATATGCAGGGACATCAAGATCCCGGTCACGGAAACCATCAGCACCAGCGGCAAAACCAGCCAGCCGCCCAGGGTATGCCATCCCACGAGTGTCCGGCGCAGCCGGGGCCATGCCAGGAAGGGACCAACGATCATCACCAACACCATGAGATAGGTGGCAACCTCCACCACACTCTCGGCCCCCAGCAGAAGATCCTTGTGCAGGTGTTTGACAATATTAAAGAAATCACCCTGCTCACCGCGTTGTTCCAGCTGTTCTCCAGTGTCCAGGTCAAAACTCCTGAACTGCGATCGGCCCTGCTCACGAAACTCCAGCATGACCACACCGCCCTCTTCCACCGCCACGGATCGAACCCGGTGCCCGGGGTCAACCTGATCCAGCAGCCGCACCAGGGTGGCGGCCTCTGCCGGGGCCTCGGCCGCCTGGCCCGAGCGCAGATCATTGAGAATGGGATCAAAAGACAGGATGGCCCCGGTGAGGATGATCAGGGCAAAGAGGGGCAGCAGGATCAGGGTGAGCCAGCGATGCAGCCAGCCCAGCATCCGTCTGTAACGAGGGTTCATGGAGTGCGTCCTTATTGGTTTCGTGTACTGGAGATGCCGTGGATGAGCCACCTTTGAAGCTCTTCGCGGCCGGGGGCCGCTCTCACGAGACCGCACGGTCACTGCCGATGGGAGAGTCGGTCTGCCGCCGAGGGTATTCGCTGCATCTGTCTGCCACATACGCATCAGGGGACAATGCGTTGACACAACCAGCCATCTGCCTGCCCAGGATGGGCTCTATCTGGAAGTCACCACAAGGGGAAGGGACGGAGGAGGCCCCAGGACTGGCCTGAAAGAAGCCTAGCTTTTGAGCAACCGGGTATCGAAAAGGTAGGGTTCAGCAGGACCGAGGGTGATTTTCTCGAAGTCCTCATGGCGCGGGTTGATAATGTAGTTCTCGGTGGTCTGCAGGCTCCCGGCCAGGTTCAGAACACTACTCACCGGAAGCCCTTTGCGTATGTCATTGACCGGCTTGTAATCTTTCTTCACACGACCATACAGCGCACGGGCCACCAGATCGACAGGGTTCCCGCTGGCCTCCGGCGTGCTCGGCAGGACACGGTGTACTTGCGTCTCCTGCCCCTGATGATGGGTTCTCACCAGGATGCTGGAGGCCTTGGAGCGCTGTGCCACCCCGGCATATTCTCCGCACCGGTTTCCCCTATTCTCCCGGCTCAAGCCGGGCACCATCCGCGTGAAAGGATAGCCACAGCACATCACCGGCACAACCCCCGGACTCAGCGCCTGCCCCCTACGGCGGCAATTCGCTGGTTGAGCCAGTCCCGCTCGCCCTGGAACCGGCCGGGTCAATTGAACAGCGGAGCCTGACAAGGCTCATCCGCTGGTCCAGCGCAGGCCTTCCCCGTAACGCCACCGGCAAGGGAACCATGGGACGGAAGCGGCCGCCTTCCGCGGCGACCCATGGGTTAAGATAATGACGCTGATTGTAATTGCAAATCGTTCGCGATTGCATTATCTTCGCACTATCCACGATCCATCCGACCCGGAGGCAGGCATGAATCAGCAATCCCAAGGCTATGCCCTCACCATGGCGCAGGAGGATCAGACCGTGCGCGTCGTCGCCCTGCGCGCCGGGCGCAACCTGGATCGGCGACTCACGGAGTTGGGCATCCACATCGGCAGCGAGCTGCGCGTGGTGCAGCGCCAGGGCAATGCCCTGGTGGTCTCCCGGGACAATGCGCGCATCGCCATCGGCGCGGGCATGGCCATGAAGATCCTGGTGGCGCCGGCAGAGATAACCGCCGCCAGCAACGACACGGGCGCCGGAGAGGCCGCGGCGGGGGCCTGGCAATGACACTGAAGGAACTGAACATCGGGGAGACCGGCACCGTCACCGGCTACGCCCCGGCCGCCCGGGCCTACCGCCGCAAACTCCTGTCCATGGGCCTCACGCCGGGGACAGAGTTTCGCATCACCCGCATCGCCCCCATGGGCGACCCCGTGGAGATCCAGGTCCGCGGGTTCAAACTCAGCCTGCGGCGCGACGAGGCCGACGCCCTGCACGTGGAGAAACGCTGATGTCCGAGAGATTCGTCATCGGGGTGGTAGGCAACCCCAACTGCGGCAAGACCACCCTGTTCAATGCCCTCACCGGCGCCAAACAGCGGGTGGGCAACTGGCCCGGGGTCACCGTGGAGCGCAAGATCGGCCATTACCGCTTCGAGGGGGCCGACTACGAGATCGTCGACCTGCCGGGCACCTATGCCCTGGACGTCACCAGCGAGAACGTCTCCCTGGACGAGAAGATCGCCCGGGACTACGTTCACGGCGGCGAGGCGGACCTGATCGTCAATATCGTGGATGCCTCCAACCTGGAGCGCAACCTCTACCTCACCACCCAATTGCTGGAAATGCGGCGCCCCGCAGTGGTCGCCCTGAACATGATGGACGCGGCCAAAGACGCAGGCATGGACATCGACGTGGACCGCCTGTCCAAGCGCCTGGGCTGCCCGGTGGTCCCTTTGGTGGCCTCGAAACGGGAGGGCATCGACGCCCTGAAACAGGCCCTGGCCTCGGCGGCACGCAGCCGTCCTGTCTCCGACATCCGCATCCCCTATGATCCGGTCCTGGAACGGGCCATCGACGACCTGCTGCCGGACCTGGAACCCGCGGCGAAACGCGCCGGGGCCGATGCCCGCTGGCTCGCCTCCCGGGCCCTGGAGGGGGATGACCTGGCCCTGCGCCTGGCCACCGACGCCGTCAGCCCGGACCATCTGGAGCGTCTGCGGGACGGCCTGGGGGAGGACGTGGACATCCTCCTGGCCGATGGCCGCTACGGCTTCGCCCACAAGGTAAGCGACGAGGCGGTCAAACGCAGGGGGGAAGCCACCCGCAGCCTCTCGGACCGCATCGACCGGGTCCTGCTCAACCGGGCCCTGGGCATCCCTATCTTCCTGGGAGCCATGTACCTGATGTTCATGTTCACCATCAACATCGGCGGCGCCTTCATCGACTTCTTCGACCTGTTCACCGGCGCCCTGCTGGTGGACGGAGCCGGCTCCCTGCTGAACGGCCTGGGCTCCCCCGACTGGCTCACCGTCGTCCTGGCCGACGGAATCGGCGGGGGCATCCAGGTGGTGGCCACCTTCATCCCGGTGATCGCCTCGCTGTATCTCTTTCTCTCGTTTCTCGAGGACTCGGGCTATATGGCCCGGGCCGCCTTCGTCATGGACCGGGCCATGCGGGCCGTGGGTCTGCCAGGCAAGTCCTTCGTGCCGCTGATCGTGGGCTTTGGGTGCAACGTCCCGGCCATCATGGCCACCCGCACCCTGGAGCAACCCCGGGACCGACTCATGACCATCCTCATGGCCCCGTTCATGTCCTGCGGCGCGCGTCTGCCAGTCTATGCCCTGTTCGCCGCCGCCTTCTTCCCGGTGGCGGGACAGAACATGGTCTTCGGACTCTACCTC
Organism: Ectothiorhodospira sp. 9100; assembly: GCF_022227565.1. Taxonomy (NCBI): domain Bacteria; kingdom Pseudomonadati; phylum Pseudomonadota; class Gammaproteobacteria; order Chromatiales; family Ectothiorhodospiraceae; genus Ectothiorhodospira; species Ectothiorhodospira sp. 9100. The sequence continues at coordinate 75,729 of NZ_JAJNAN010000009.1, read as the reverse complement.
ATCGGCATCGCCGCGGCGGTGCTCACCGGGCTGATTATGAAGAAGACCCTGCTGCAGGGCCAGAGCATGCCCTTTATCATGGAACTGCCCCCCTACCACCTGCCCAGCCTCAGGGGGGTGGTCCTACGGACCTGGGAACGCACCCGGGGGTTCATCGTGCGCGCGGGCATGATCATCGTGCCCATGGTGCTGGTGCTCAACTTCCTCAACGCCCTGGGCACCGACGGGAAATTCGGCCACGAAAATACCGGCCAGTCGGTGCTCAGTGAGGTGGGCAAGGCCATCGCCCCAGCCTTCGGCCCCATGGGGCTGGACAAGGAGAACTGGCCGGCCACCGTGGGCATCTTCACCGGGGTGCTGGCCAAGGAGGCTGTGGTGGGGACCCTGGACTCCCTCTATACCACCCTGGCCGCGCAGGATGCCCGGGAGGCCGGTCTGGACATTGTCGATAAATCTGCCTTCAGCCTCCAGGACGGGCTGGGTGAGGCCTTTGCCACCATCCCCGCCAACCTGATGGATGCCCTGGGCACCTGGGGGGATCCCCTGGGCCTGGGCGTGGGCGAGTTGGGCGACACCGAGAGCGCCGCCGCGGAACAGGGGGTCACCGCCGGCACCTTTGGTGCCATGGCGGAGCGCTTTGACGGTAACGCGGGGGCCTTCGCCTACCTGTTGTTCATCCTGCTCTACTTCCCCTGCACAGCCGCCCTGGCGGCCGTGTTCCGGGAGACCAACCTCCGCTGGACAGCCTTCGTGGCCCTGTGGACCACGGGTCTGGCCTACCTCACTGCCACGGTCTTCTACCAGGCGGCCACCTTCGCCCGCCATCCGATCACCTCGGCCGCATGGATCGGCGGGCTGCTGGGGGCCTTCGGGGTCCTCATCCTCATCCTGCGCTGGTGGGGCGGCCGTCAGACCCGACGCGTTAGCGCCCTGGCGACCCCCTTGGCGGGAGGTGAACGCGCATGATCCTCTCCCAGATCCTGGACTACCTCAGAACGCACCGACGGGTCTCCTTGCTGGACCTACAGCACCGGTTCCATGCCGAACCCGAGGCCCTTCGGGCCATGCTGGCCACCCTGGAACGCAAGGGCCGGGTGCGCCGCCTGCCCCCGGGTACGGCGTGCGGCGGAGGGTGCACTCACTGCGGCCAGACGATCCCGGATCTCTATGAGAGCGCCGAGGGACAGGCCATCCCTGAAGAGGCACAGCCCCTCATGGACCTGCGCCAGGCCCACAGCTGAAAGCCCTGAGCGGGCACGTGTTTCATCAGCACCAAGCTTCCTTCACGGTCGGGGTGTCAACCGTAGGCCAGCACAGTTGGCGTCACCAGCATCAAGAGCCAGCGCGTTGCGCAGATATGCCACCAGGTCAGCCTGCTTCCCGGGATCGTAGGGTTACCGATAAGGTTTTCAGCGCTTGAGCAGCCGCGTGTCGAAAAGATAGGGTTCGGCCGCACCGAGGGTGATTTTCTCGAAGTCCTCATGGCGCGGGTTGATAATAATGTTCCGCTCTTGCGGTACCACGGCGCTGGGGACGATCAGGATGGCGCTTGAACCGCGTTCAATCCACTCCGCGCCCACTTGCTGCAACTCGCTGTCCTCGAAACGGCTCCGCCAGTCCTCCGGCAGGTCGGCCAGTGAGACTTCATCCATGGGGATAGGCTCGGGGATCTCGGCCCTGATACTGACGAAGTGGCTGCTGAAGTGGTTGGGGTCGATGTGTACCAGCGTCTCAAGTACCGCCGTTGAAAGGTTTTCGGAGGTATAGACCGCCAGCAGTCCTTCCGGCACCCAGCGGCTGCCCACCTTGCGATTCCCCATGCCCGAGAAGGCGGTTTTGGCGTGCCTGCTGGACGTCAGCCGCCATACCTGCACTAGCTGTAGACCCCATGTTCGATACGGGTCAGTACGCGCTCCACCATATCGGTACCGGCCTCAGTATCGAGCAGCATCAGCGGGACATCGCCCAGTGCCCGATTCATGGACTTCAGCCAGTCCAGTGCCACGCCCTCATCCTCAAAGACCTCGATGGCGCGGGCATAGACCTTGGCCAGCCGATACAGGCGGTCCGACTCCACTGGATCCAGCAACTTTTTTTCCTTCCGCCGGCGCTGCAGGGTGCGGTCGGAAATACTGATGATCGGCAGCAAGTAGTTCTCGGTGGTCTGCAGGGTCCTGGCCATGTTCAGAACACTACTTGCCGGAAGCCCTTTGCGTATGTCATTGACCGGCTTGTAATCTTTCTTCACGCGACCATACAGCGCATGGGCAACCCGATCGGCATGGCTCCTGTCGATCTCCAGCGATCCAGGCATGACACGGTGTACTTGTGTCTCTTCGCCCTTATGCAGGGTTCTCACCAGAATGCGGGAGGGATCGGAACGCCGCAAGACGTCGGTGCCTTCTGCCTGCTTTGCCTTTGCCGTGCTCATTGCCCGCCCTCCGCGTCACCTGTCTTCAATATAGCGACATCTGTCGCTCCTCTCAATCCCGCAGGGCTTCAAGGCCAACTGCCCAAACCCTGAGACTGCTGGGGAGTTCACCTATTGACCAGACCTGGCAGACTCGCGCAACGTTGGAGGGGGCTGCTCGGCTTGATACCTTTCATGAGGATGATCCCATGCACTTCCGACAACTCATTGAACCAGACTCTTCCACCTTCACCTACCTGCTGGCCTGCCCCGATACCGGGGTCACGGCGCTGATTGATCCCGTACTGGAAACCGTGGAACGGGATCTGGAAGTGCTGCAGTCCATGGGGCTCACCCTGGATTTTGCGGTGGAAACGCATATCCACGCGGACCACATCACCGGGGCGCGGCGTCTCAAGCAGGCCACCGGCTGCCAGATCGCGGGACCGGCCCTGGATGAGATCCCCTGCCGGGATGTGGGACTGCGCGAGGGCGAGCCCTTCAGGCTGGGTAGCATCACCCTGAACCCCCTGTTTACCCCCGGGCACACCGACACCCACCACGCCTACCTGCTGGATCACCATGGCCTCAAGCTGCTGTTCTCGGGCGATGCGCTGCTGATCGAGAGCTGCGGACGCACCGATTTTCAATCCGGCGACGCCCACGTGCTCTACCACAGCATCCAGGACAAGTTCTTCAGCCTGCCTGACGAAACCCTGGTCTACCCCGCCCACGATTACGAGGAACGGCGCATCACCACCATCGGCCAGGAAAAGCTGCGCAACCCCCGCCTGGGGAAAGGCCGCAGCGAGGCCGAGTTCGTGAAGATCATGCACGACATGGACCTGCCCTACCCCCGCAAGATCGACTTTGCGGTACCCGGCAACGAACAATGCGGCGCCTGCCCGGACAACGTGCCCGAAGAAATGCGGGGCTTGTGCGAGGCGAGTCGGCAGGGGTAGTGCGGAACAAGAAACCTTGCTCCGCCGCAGGCAACCGGATCAGCGCGTCGAGCTAGGGTGAAATGCTGAGGTCGTAGCGCAAGGAGACCATGACAGTACTCAGGTCCTTCTGATCGGGCTCATCAAACGAGGTATTCTTGTAACCGAAGTAGGCTGAAGTCCGGCGATCAAAGAAATACCACCCCCTAACTGTCTGGAGGCATTGAGCACGGCCTTGGTCAGCACGACGGCAGGGCTGGGTGCGGTGCTTGGCACTGTCTCACATGCCAGGATAGTTGGGTCCATCTCCACCTTGAGGCACCACCCAGTCGATATTCTGGTCCGGATCCTTGATATCGCAGGTCTTGCAGTGCACACAGTTCTGGGCGTTGATCTGCAGACGCGACCCATTGGCATCCCCGGTCTCCACATATTCATATACGCCCGCGGGGCAATAGCGGGCTTCCGGCCCCGCGTAAACCGGGAGATTCAGAGCAGTAGGCCGACTTTCGTCTCTCAGCTTGAGGTGGATTGGTTGGCCCTCTTCGTGGTTGGTGTTGGAAAGGAAAACCGAAGAGAGGCGGTCGAAGGTGATGGCCCCGTCGGGACGGGGATAATGGATGGACTGGCAGTCCCGGGCGGGGCGCAGGCGCTCATGGTCGGCGTGATGACGCAAGGTCCAGGGAGCGCGACCACGAAAGACATAGGTATCCACCGCTGCGTGGGCCAATCCGGCCCAGAGACCCCAGCGAAAACCAGGGCGGATGTTACGGGCTTGGTGGAGCTCCCGGATCACCCAGGTATTGTCGAGGCGGCGACGGAAATCGCTGGCTTCGGCGCCGCCGGCCGGTGACGAGGTCAGCAGATCGAAAACGGCCTCTGCCGCGGTGATGCCACTCTTCATGGCATTGTCGCTGCCCTTGATGCGTGGCACGTCGAGAAAGCCCGCCGTGTCCCCCACCAGCAGACCGCCGGGGAAGCTGAGTTTTGGCAGGCCCTGCAGGCCCCCCTCCACAAGCGCCCGGGCGCCGTAGGCGATGCGTTTGCCGCCTTCGAACACGGGCCGGATGGCCGGATGGGTCTTGAAGCGCTGCATCTCCTCGAAGGGGCTCAGGTAGGGATTTTCGTAGTCCAGCCCCACGATGAAGCCCACCGCCACCCGGTTGTCCTCCAGGTGGTAAAGAAACCCGCCACCATAGGTGCGGGTATCCAGGGGCCAGCCCACGGAGTGGATCACCTGACCAGGCCGGTGCCGGGCCGGGTCCACTTCCCAGACTTCCTTGATGCCCAGTCCATAGGTTTGCGGCCCCACCCCTTCGCGCAGACCGAAGCGCTCGATGAGCGTCTTGGTCAGGGAGCCATGACAGCCCTCGCAAAACAGCGTCTGGCGGGCATGGAGTTCCACGCCGGGCTCGAAGCGCGGGCCCTCGCTGCCGTCCGGGTTGCGGCCCATGTCTGCGGTGGCCACGCCCTTGACCGCACCCTGCTCATCATGGAGCACCTCGGCTGCTGGAAATCCGGGCAGCACTTCCACGCCCAGGGCCTCGGCCTGCTCCCCCAGCCAGCGACAGAGATTACCCAGGCTGATGATGTAATGGCCCTGGTTGTGCATCTGGGGCGGCGTAGGCAGTCGCAGGGCGCGGCCCTGGGTCAGCAGCAGGAATTGGTCCTCGCTGACTGCGGTGTTCAGGGGGGCGCCCTGTTCTCGCCAGTCCGGCAGCAGTTCATCCAGGGCCCGGGGCGCAAACACCGCACCCGAGAGGATATGGGCCCCCACCTCGGAGCCCTTTTCCAGCACACAGACGGACAGGTCCTGCCCTGTCTGCTCGGCCTGCTGGCGCAGACGGATGGCCGCCGCCAGCCCGGCCGGACCGGCGCCAACGATGACCACGTCGAATTCCATGCTCTCACGTTCCAAAGGGCACCTCCGGGGTTGGGTTCAGGATTTGAGGGCGCGAAGCCCTTCCCGCAGGGCGGGCAGCACCTGGAATAGGTCACCCACCAGGGCGTAGTCGGCCATCTGGACCATGGGGGCCTCCTCGTCACGGTTGATGGCCACCACCACCTTGCTGTCCTTCATGCCGGCCCAGTGCTGGATGGCCCCGGAGATCCCCACGGCGATATACAGCTCGGGAGCCACCACCTTGCCGGTCTGGCCCACCTGGTAGTCATTGGGCACGAACCCGGCGTCCACGGCTGCACGCGAGGCGCCGATGGCAGCATTGAGTTCGTCGGCCAGGGATTCCAGCAGATGGAAGCCCTCGGCACTACCGACACCGCGCCCGCCGGAGACCACCACCCGCGCCGCGCCCAGTTCGGGGCGTTCCGACTCGGTGAGCGATTCCTCCACAAAGCGTGACACGCCCGGGTTCTGGGCCGCCGGCACCGTCTCGATGGACGCCGAGCCGCCCTCACCCACCGGGTCAAAGGCCGTGGGACGTACCGTGATGACCCTGACCGGATCCTCGCAGATCACCCGCGCCATGACATTGCCGGCATAGATGGGCCGCTCGAAGGTGGTCAGCCCCTCAATCCCGGTGATGTCCGACACCTGGGCCACATCCAGACGGGCGGCCACCCGGGGCATGAAGTCCTTGCCCTGAGTGGTGGCCGCGGCCAGCACTGCCGAGTAGTCCGAGGCCAGCGAGATGACCAACTCGGCCAGGGGTTCGGCCAGCTGATGGGCATAGGTCGGGTCATCACATAGCAGTACACGGCTCACCCCCTCCAGTGCCGCCGCCGCTTCACCCACGGCCTGGCAGTCCTGCCCGGCCACCAGGACATCCACGGCATCACCCAGGGCAAGCGCGGCACTCACCGTCCTGCGGGTGGCATCAGCCAGATGTCGATGATCATGTTCCGCCACTACCAGCACTGTCATATCAGATCACCTGTGCTTCGTTCTTGAGCTTGTTCAGCAATTCCCCCACGTCGGCGACGCGCACACCCGGCTTGCGCGCGGGCGGTTCGGCCACACTGACCGTGCGGATGCCGCTGCGGGTCTCCACCCCGAGGGTGTCCAGGGGACGGCGATCCAGGGGTTTCTTCTTTGCCTTCATGATGTTGGGGAGCTTGAGATAGCGAGGCTCGTTGAGTCGAAGATCAGTACTCACCACTGCGGGCAGCCGCAAAGCCAAGGTGCGGGTACCTCCATCCACTTCCCGGGTGACGATCACCTCCCCATCACCCATTTCCAGGCGACAGGCGAAGGTGCCCTGCCCCCAGCCCAGACGCGCGGCGAGCATCTGTGCCGTCTGGTTGCAGTCATCATCGATGGCCTGCTTTCCCATCAGCACGAGATCGGGGGACTCTTCCCCCACCACGGCGGCCAGGGCGCGACTGACCACCACCGGTGCGAGGCTTTCCTCCGTTTCCAGCAGCAGCGCCCGGTCGGCGCCGAAGGCCAGGGCCGTGCGCAGCGTGTCCTGGGCCGCGGTCGGGCCAACGCTGACCGCTACCACCTCGGTGGCCACGCCGGCCTCGCGAAGCCGCACCGCCTCCTCCATAGCGATTTCGTCGAAGGGGTTCATGGACATCTTCAGGTTGGCAATGTCCACATCGCTGCCATCGGAGCGTGGGCGCACCCGAACGGTGTAATCCACCACACGCTTGACCGGTACGAGTACCTTCATGGGCCACTCCTTAGTTAGATTGATATGTCAGACGTTGCCATTTTCGTCGGGGCGCAGCACCAGCACCGGCGAACGGGCCGAGTGCACCACCTCACGGGCAAAGCTGCCCATGATCACGCGCTGCAGCCCCGTGCGCCCGTGGGTGGTCATGGCGATCACCGCCCCCTGTATCAGTGCCGAGTACTCCACCACGGCCCGGGCAACGTCCTTGCCGTGGAGCACGTCCCAGTTGGCCTGCACCCCGTATTTTTCTGGCATGTGGTCCGCCATGCGACGCAGGTAGACCCACTCCCCCGAGTCCGCGCCGGGACCGCCATGGCCAAAGCTGGGCTTGAGCACCTGGATCAGGCGCACATCCGCGCCGATCGAGCGTGCAAAAGCCACCGCCGGCGGTAACACGGCCTCGGAGAGCGGAGATCCATCCAGGCAGATCAGCACCGTGCGGATGGGCCCCGTCCACTCCTCGGAAAGATCCGGACCAGCCAGCAAAACCGGACGACGCGACTGACGCAGTATATTTCCGGCGACACTGCCCACCACGGCTTCCCCGACGGCACCGCGGGCGTGTGTGGACATCACCAGTGGACTATCCGGCTCGGCGCTCATGGCCTGCATCAGTCCTTCGTTCACCGAACTATGCGTGACAACTTCCACCTGAGCGTCGTTGAGTCCGCGAGCGGCCAGAATGCTCTGCAACAAGGCCTTGCGTTCGGTGCTGTCCGCCTCTCGGGGCACCACCGAAACCAGCCGGACGCGTGCACCCAACTGGCCAGCCAGGGAGAGACCGGGTTTGAGGGCTGCCTGGGAACGGGCTGAAGAATCCAGGGGGATGGTAACAGTGGCGGACATGGCACACTCCTTGATAACAGCGATCGAGTCCGGCATCAGGCAAGCCAGCGCTTGCGACGCCGGTAATGTTTGACGTTCAGGTAGTCCACTTTGCCGGACCCACCCAGGTAGAACTCCTGTACGTCGGGGTTCTCCCGCATGACGGCGGCATCGGCACTCATCACGACATGGCCGTTTTCCAGCAGGTAGGCATAATCCACCACCGCCAGGGCGGCCGCGGCGTTCTGCTCCACCAGCAGTACGCTGACCCCCTGCTCCTTATTGATCTCACGGATAATCTCGAAGATCTCCTGCGCCAGCAGCGGCGAGAGACCGAGACTGGGCTCGTCCAGCATGATCAGTTCGGGTTCCGTCATCAGGGCGCGGCCGATGGCAAGCATCTGCTGCTCACCGCCCGACAGGTAACCGGCCTTGCTCCGGGCCCGTTCCTTGAGACGAGGAAAATAATTGAATACCTGCTCCTTGAGCTCCTGGTAACGCTGTCGACTGCCGCGGGTGGCGTAGGCGGCCAGCAAGTTGTCCTCCGGTGACAGGTGCTCAAAGATGCGTCGTCCTTCAAGCACGTGCACCAGGCCGCTGGCAACCCGCTTGGGCGGCGACAACGGCAGCATGTCCTTGCCCTGGAAAGTGAGCGTGCCGCGGGTGACCAGGCCACGTTCCGGGGCCAGCAGACCACTGATGGCCTTCAAAGTGGTGCTCTTGCCGGCTCCATTGCTACCCAGAAGGGCGATCATCTGCCCTCGGTGGATCTTCAGCGAGACGCCCTTGATAGCCAGGAAGACCCGGTCATAGATCACTTCCACATTGGCCAGTTCGAGCAGAGGCTGACCGGTGTCGGCGACCGGCGCGATTTGACTGGCAGTATTCTGCATGGGATTACCCCTTTCCTGTCATGGATACCCTTTAGGCCGCTGGGGCCTTCACCCGCCCCAGCGGCATATGGGGTTCAGCGGCCTTCACGGAAGCCAGCAGCATCCTTCTCGATCTCTTCCCAGACGATGTCCTGGTGGGCTGAGTACCAGTCGGTCAGCGGTTCCCAAGCCTCACCATTCCAGGCGGAAACGCGGCCATACCCTCCCCCTTGATGATCATCAGCGGTGATGGTGATGGGCGGCATCATGCCTCTGGCGTCGAAGTTCTCGATCATGCGGAAGCCGTCACGCAGTTTTTCACCGGTCAGCGGGGCTCCGAACTCCTGCATGGCCAGCCGTGCGGCCTCCACGGCCACGGCCATGGTGGCGACGCCGATGTTGTAATAGGTGGTACCCACGTTACTGGCAGAACCCTGGCCGTGGCCCGGTTCGATCACGTGTTCCATGATGTCCTGGATGACTGCGTGATCAGTGCCCGTGCCTACGGCCTCGAAGCGCTTGACGCCTTTCATATGGTTACCGCCTACGTTGCGCGCATCGGTTTCCGCCAGCCATACCACCGAAAGGATGTTCTCCTGGCGGATACCGTTGCGAATGGCTTCACGTACTGACACCTGCTGGCCACCACCGGCGCCCCAGATAATCACGTGATCAGGCCGATAACGGCGTACATCGGACCAGGTAGCCGACTGCTCCGTGCCGGGGCTAGGATAAGCAAAGGCGCGCAGGTCAAAACCCTTTTTCTCTGCCAGATCCTTCAGTATCGGCATGGGCTCGCGGCCAAAGGGAGAATCGATGTGTACCAGCGCGATCCGCTTGCCTTCCAGTCCCCCTTGGTGCTGATCGATGTAGTCTGCCAGGACCGTGGACTGGGACCAGTAGGTCGCCATCATCGGGAAGACGAAGGGAAACGTTTCCCCCTCACTCGCGTCGCCACGACCGTGCAGTGCCGTGATCATGACCACTTCATCATCCAGTACACGATTGACCGCCGCACGGGAAACGGGAGTACTGAAAAAATCAACCAGAACCGCACCTTCACGACGGGCCCGATTATAGGCCTCGAGCCCGCGCTGAGGTTCGTTGGCCGTATCGCGCACGATGGTTTCGATCATGTGGCCCTCAACGCCACCAGTCTCGTTCACGAACCGCAGATAGTCACGCTGGCCCTGGTGATACTCGTTCGTCACAAAGGTGTAGACAGCAGTAAAGTCCTGCAGCAACGCGAACTTGATGGGCTCCTTCTCGGCCTGGGCGGCACCGCCCAGGCCCAGGGCCGCGGCTCCGGCCACGCTGGCCAGCCATCGGGTGAATGGTTTCATGACACACACTCCTCCAAGTTTTATATGCCCTCCCCTGCGGGGAGGTGTTAGCTCTGGGTATGACGGAATGGCCAAACCACGAAATACTTGCGCAGGTTGTCGTAGATCTTGGCCAGTCCCAGGGGCTCATACAGCAACACACCGATGATCAATGCCCCGTAGACCATCAGCGGAATGTGAGCGATCAGGTTGAACGAGATGGGCATCCACTCATAACTGGCCAGGAAGGCCAGCACATTGGTGAGAACGATGGGTAGCAGGAGCACGAAACCAGCTCCCAGGTAGGCACCGATGACACTGCCCAGACCGCCCACCAGCACCATGGCCACCAACTGAATGGAGACATTGAAGCCGAACTGCTCGGGCGTGACCGCCTGGTAGTAGCAGAAGGCCAGGATGGCGCCGGTGACACCGCCAAGGAAGGAGGCGGCAAAGAAGGCCAGCAGCTTGTATTTCACCGGATCCACCCCAATCACCGCAGCGGCGAAGTCCTTGTCCCGCACCGCAACCAGGGCCCGACCGAAACTGGTGCGCTTGATGTTGAGCAGCAGCAGAGTCACCACCACGGTCCACAACAGTGCCACATAGTAAAGCGAGGCATCACTCTGCAACGGCACGAACAGGAAAGTGACTTCAGGGGTGCTGAGCGTAGCCTGAGCACCCCCGGAGATGGCGGGCACATTGATGATCACCCATTCCACCAGATACTGCATGGCCAGGGTGGCCATCACCAGATAGAGGCCCTTCACCCGCAATGCCGCGGCCCCGAAAATCGCGCCGATGAAGGCCGACATCAGACCCGCCCCCAGCAAAGCCAACTCGAAAGGCACGCCGGCACGCGTAAGATGGATGCTGGTATAGGCACCAATGGCCAGCACGGCGGCAAAGCCGAAATGCAGTTGCCCCGCCATGCCCATCAACAGGGTCAGTGACAGGGCGGCCGCAGTCCAGATCAGCCATGGCAGCATGTAGCTGGTGAGATACAGATCAGACAGTAACAATGGCGCCAGCAGTGCCAGGGTCACTAACGCCAGCATGAGACGGCGGTCGGCGGTCACCGGCCACAGGGCCCGCGACGAGGCATAGCGCGTATGCTTGATTCCGGACAGTCGATAGAACATGACGCTCAGACCCTCTCGATATCTTCACGGCCGAAGATGCCGTGGGGGCGGAAAATGATGGTCAACAGGATGATCAGGGAGGTCACCACGTCACGCGTGCCGCCCCCCACCAGTGGATCCACGAACCCGGGAATGACGCTGCCGAGGATGCCAACGATCAACCCCGCCACGAACACGCCGTGGACGCTGTCCAGCCCCCCGAGGATGACCACGGCCACTGCCGGGAAGAGCAAGGCAGTCAGAGTCCAGTCCACGCCCTGAACCGATCCCCACATGGCACCTGCAGCCACGGCCGAGATACCCGCCAACCCCCAGGAGATGGCCACAGCCCGTTCCACCGAGATGCCCACCGACCAACTGGAGACGTGATCGTCGGATACCGCCCGCAGTTTGGTACCGATGCGGGTGCGGAAGAACAGCAGGGCACCCGCTACCATGAGACCGCCAATGATGCCGCCCACCAGGTATTCACGGTTGATGAACACATCGCCGATGATGATGGGCATCATGTCCAGACCCAGATCCAGGCTCTTGGGTGAGGCCCCCAGCAGGCCCGGACCAAGCCCCCGCAGCAGGCTTTCCAGGCCCAGGGTGAGCATGACCACCATGATGGTGGGCTGCCCTACCATCTTGCGCAGGAGCAGACGCTCGGTGACCATGCCGAACAGGAACATACCCACGACGGCCAGAAGGATGGCAAATACGATCGGCACGCCCATAAGGTGGGCAAACATCCAGATGAGGTAGGCGGCGATCATCACCATGGCCCCCTGGGCCAGATTGGGGACTCCCGAAGACTTGTAAATCAGCACGATACCCAGGGCGACCAGGCTGTACATCAAGCCGGTCAGAGCGCCATTGATCATCAATTCGAGCAGAAACTGTATATCCACTGCTTAAGCCTCCTCTGCAACACGAGCCGGGATGACGTCATGGACCGTCAGGTGGCGCTTGAGCATCCCCGATGCGCCGGTTTCGTAACTGATCCGAGCTTCGTATTCGATAGCCCGTCGACCGCCATACAGGGCATCGATGATCGGTGCGTAGTGTTGGTCGATAACCTTGCGCTTGAGCTTGCGGGTGCGAGTGACCTCGCCGTCATCAGGGTCGAACTCCTTGTGCAGATTGACAAAGCGTCTGATCTGCAGACCTTCCGGTAAAACGGTGTTGACATGAACCACCTCGCCATTGATCAGGTCATACACTTGTGCTTTCTGGGATAAATCGGAAAACGAGGTGTAGGCGACGCCATGTTCCTCGGCCCAGTGCCCCACTGCCTCCATGTCAATGACGATCAAGGCCGCCAGGAATGCCCTTTCTCTACCCAGGATGCAGGCGTCCTTGATGTACTGGCTGAACTTGAGGCGGTTTTCCACGTAGGTGGGAATGAACCGGTCACCCGCCTCGGTGTAGACCACCTCTGATACCCGTCCCAGCACCACGAGTTGACCATCTTCCTCCAGATAGCCAGCATCGCCGGTATGCATCCAGCCATCCTGGAGAGTCTCCTGGGTGGCATCGGGGTTATTGAAGTAGCCGTCGAAGATGTTGTCGGCGCGCACCAGGATTTCGCCATCCTTGTTGATCTTGAGATCCACGCCGGGGAACGGCTTGCCGGCGGTGTGCAGACTGATGGAGTCCGGCGGCTGGGCCACGCACAGGGCGCAGTTCTCCGTCTGGCCGTAGAACTGAAGCAGATTCAGACCCAGAGCACGGAAGAACAGGAACACATCCTCACCAATGGCCTCCCCTGCCGTGTAGGGACGCTCCACCCGGCTCAGACCCAGGTGATCCTTGATGGGTCCGTAGATGAGTACTTCCCCCACGCCACGCCAGAAGCGTTCCAGGGCACCGGGCATCTTGCCTTCCAGGCGACGCCGCTCCAGTTCCACCGCAAAGGGCATGAAGTGATGGTAAAGACGCCGCTTGAACGGCGAGGACTCATTGATGCCCACCTGGATTCGGGTGAGCATGTTGGACCAGGCCCGAGGAGAGCTGAAGTACAGCGTCGGAGCGATCTCACGCAGGTCGTGAAGGGCTGTTTCCTGCTTCTCGGGAATATTGACGCAAAAGCGCAGTGCCAGCGCAGCCCCCACGGTGAAAATGAAGTCCCCCACCCAGGCCATGGGCAGATAGGCCATGTGCACTTCACCCTTGCGGAAATACCCCGCTGTCGAAGCGTTACGCACCCCCGAGAGGATATGCCCATGCTTGAGCGGCACGCCCTTCGGCGCCCCCGTGGTACCTGACGAGTGCAGCAGCACGGCAATGTCATGCACCGACACGCGGCTTTGCAAGTCCGCATCCAGACCCGGACGTTTTTCCCTCTCCTGCTGACCCTGAGCCATCAGATCCAGGGTACTCACCGCCCCCTCGGGCTCTTCTCCCTTCAGACCTCGCTCGTCATCAAAGACGATCAGTTGCAGACGGTCATAGCCGTTCTCGCGGACGGACAACAGCTTGTCCACCTGCTCCTGGTCCTCCACCAGGGCGCAGCGGATGGCCTCCGCCTCCATCTGACCCTGGAGTTCCGCAGGATTGGTGTCCGGGTAGGCCGGCGAGGGAATGGCCTTGAGGCACACGGCGGCCAGCATGCCGAAGTAGAGGGCGGGTCGGTTATCGCCCACCACCAGGATGCGGTCGCCGGCGCGCACGCCACGGGCTTCAAGCCCGGCGGCCAGGTTCATGACATGATCCAGATAGTCCTGCCAGGTGTACTCGTGCCAGATGCCCCGATGACGTTCACGCAGGGCGACCTCGTCACTGTGCTCCCGGGCATTGTGGACCAGTAACTGGATCAGGTGATCATCTTCCCGCCAGTCAGGGTGCAGGGCATCCTCAGGCGGATCTTCGCGATATTGTCTTTCAGGCTGCATCTTGAGTCTTCCCGATGTAGGCCGCGACCACGGCAGGATCATTGATGGCCTCGCGAGTGGGGCCTTCGGCGATCTTCTCCCCGTTATTGAGCACCACAGCCCGGTTGCAAATGGCGGTGACCACGTCCATGTGGTGCTCGATGAGAAGCATGGTGACGCCCATGGCATCGCGGGCATCCAGGATGAAGCGCACCATGTATTCCTTTTCTTCCTGGTTCATGCCAGCCATGGGCTCGTCCAGGACCAGGAAGCGGGGTTCAGCACACAGCGCCCGGGCCAGTTCCACACGCTTTTGCATCCCGAGGGGAATCACATCCACCGGCTCATCGCGCACACTCTCCAGCTGCAGCAGGTCGATGACCTCCTCCACCTTGACCCGGTGCGAGACCTCCTCCTTCTGCGCCCACCACCAGTAGAACAGTGAAGCCAGGGAGCTGGGACGCATGAAGATGTGCCGTCCCAGCAGGATGTTGTCCAGTACGCTCAGCCCCTTGAACAGGGCCACGTTCTGAAACGTGCGGGCAATGCCCTTCTGGGCAATTCGATGAGGCCGCAAACCGTTGATGGGCTCGCCAAGAAAGCGAATCGCACCCTGCTGGGGCGGATAGAAGCCAGTGATGGCATTAACGAGCGTTGTCTTGCCCGAGCCATTCGGCCCCACCAGGCCAAAGATCTCACCCTCTCTAACTGTCAGGGAGATGCCCTTCAGTGCCTGGAGGCCACCGAACCAACGGCACACCTCCTCGCATTCCAGTACGGTCTGCTGGCCGACGATTTCCTGCGTTTTCGTCATGCCTCGTTCCTCCGAGTACCTGATGTGGTTTTCCCGTGCCGGGCCAACGCACCGTTGTGGCTGTTCCCGTCCCCAAGGTCGGGTCACGCACACGGGGCGCGCACCCCTCCGTCGCGCATCACCCGGAGGCGATCCGCGCCCTGTTGTTTTTGTGGTTCCTGAATACCTTGCTTCGCGACGGGACCGACGCTGGCTCAATGCCCCCCGCCAGGATCACGAAGCCCCAAATCCCTGAGGCTCTCGTCACGCAGCATGAATTTGAGCGCTCGCCCGGTGCTGCCGGGGAAGGATTCGTAAAACCGCACGTAGCGCGGGATCTTGAAATGGGCGATCTGCTCGCGGCAGTAGTCCTGCAGCATTTGCGCGGTGAGCGTTGCCTCACCGCTCTGGAGTTCCACGCAGGCGCAGACCACCTCACCCAGACGTTCGTCCGGGACGCCCACCACCACCGCCTCACGAACCCGCGGATGGCCACGCAGATAATCCTCGATTTCCTGGGGATAGATGTTCTCGCCACCGCGAATGATCACGTCCTTGACGCCGCCCACGATCCGGCAATAGCCCGCCTCGTCCAACCGGGCCAGATCGCCGGTGTGCAGCCACCGTGCCGTATCCACGACACGAGCGGTCAGATCGGGGTCGCCCCAGTAGCCCCGCATGACGTTATAGCCGCGCACGCACAACTCGCCCACCTCGCCCAGCGGCACGATGCAGCCCTCGCTGTCGATGATCTTGGCTTCCTGATGCGGGCGAATGGTGCCCACGGTGGACAGTCGGTGCTCGACTGCATCGTCCACGTCGCTCATGAAGGAGATGGGCGATGATTCGGTCATGCCATAACCGATGGTCACTTCGGTCATGTGCATGCGGTTCATCACCTGGTCCATGGTATCCGGCGGGCACGGGGCCCCCGCCATGATCCCGGTGCGCAGGGTGGACAGATCAAAGTCGGCAAACGCCTCATGATCCAGCATGGCCTTGAACATGGCCGGCACACCATACAAGGCGGTACACCCTTCCTTCTGCACCGCTTGCAGGGTGTCCAGTGGCTCAAAGGCTTCCCCGGGATAGATCATGGCACTGCCATGGGTCAGGCAGGCCATGTTGCCCATCACCAGACCAAAGCAGTGAAACAGCGGCACCGGGATGCACACGCGATCCTCTTCGCTCAAGCGAAGCGTGCGACCCACCGTCAGACCATTATTGATGATGTTGTGGTGGGTCAGCGTGGTGCCGGCCGGCTCGCCGCCCATGGCATTGCTGAACTGGATATTGGCCGGCGCATCGAAGTCCACCAGAACGCTCAAGGAGCGCACGCGCTCCAGGGTTTCGGCATTGGGCGCACGCAGCAACTCGGAGAAGTTGATCATCCCGGGCGTGGACGCCGATCCCACCCGAATCACCCGCTCAAGACTCGGTACCGCCTCGCAACGAAGCGCCCCTGCCCCCGCGCTGGCCAACTCCGGGAGGAGTTCGCTCACCATCTTCAGGTAATCGCTGCTCTTGAATTGGTCCTGAATGATCAGTGCGCGTGCTTGCACCCGATGGAGGGAGCGCTGCAATTCCGCCTTGCGAGCACCTGGATTAACGTTAACGGAAACCATGCCGACCCGGGCTGCGGCAAACATGGCCAGCGCCCACTCGCTCCGGTTCATCATCCAGATGGCCACCCGATCGCCCGGCTCCAGACCAAGCTCCAGATAGGCAGCGGCCAGCGCATCCACCTGTTGGTCCAGTTCCGACCATGTCCAGCGCCTTCCTTGCTGGCAGTCCACCAGGGCCAACCCCTCGGGCCATACCGTGGCCAGATGATGGAGTTGCTCACCCACGGTGATGCCCCACAAGGGCTCGGTGCCCGCACCGCACACATAACTAAGTCTCTGACCTGACATCAGGACTGACCTCCTGCCTTTGGTTTGGCGCCGGTTGATCCCGGTCTGATTATGGGGTTATCTGTAATAAGGTTATAGGCAATTTAGTTACCGTTTACGTCTACGTCAACCTTTTTTTGCTGTATTCTGTACGGGCTTGTTCACCAGGCCGCTGACAACCGCTTCCCAGCGCACCATCCCGGTGCATGACGGGAAACCTCGAGCAGCAAGCAGAGAGCGACCGGAGTGGCCGACAAAAAAGATCGCTGCAATGCAGCATGCAGCGCTTCAACCGCTGCCGGTTTCACGTACAATGGAAGCATTTCGGAAAACGCCCCTTACCGGCCCCACAGAAATGACGTTCACGTTTGCGGCATTCCCCCCAAGCCCCCCTCCCCCGGAGTGGCCGGCAGGAGCCGACGGAGGTTCACACATGACTCAACCCCAGCCCGCCTTCAAGGAAACCGATGCCCATGGCACCACGTTCACGATCGGTGAACTGGCCCGGGAGTTCGGCATCACCACCCGCGCCATTCGTTTCTACGAGGATGAAGGCCTGCTCTCCCCCCTGCGCGTGGGCACCAAGCGCCTGTACCGCCGCCGGGATCGTGCGCGCCTGAAGCTGATCCTGCGCGGCAAACGACTGGGATTCACACTGGGCGAGATGCGTGAGGCATTCGACCTCTACGACGATGCCCATGGGGAGTCCCGGCAACTGCGCTATTACCTGAAGGTGCTGGACGAAAAGCGCCAGCATCTCCTCCGTCAACGGGAGGACCTGGAAGAGACCCTCAAGGAACTGGAGCACTCCTACGCTCACTGCGAGCAATTGCTCTCGGCCCAGGAGAAGGAGAAACAGGACCGCACAGCGGAGACGACCAACCCCGGGCGCCCCGGCGACACCGACAGGCCTGATCACAGCAAAACCCGACTCAAAACGGGCTCCTGAGGCCATCACGGAGGATGGCCCATTGCCGACATGCGCCTCTCTCCTGGGTATGTAATGCCGTTTACGTTAACGTAAAACGTTATTGACGTTTACGTGAACTGAATATACGCTTCTGGAAAACCACTGAAAGGACCGTGCCATGAGTCACCACCCTACCCTCGACTTCGACCTGGGCGATGAAATCAACATGCTGCGTGATGCGGTCGCGGAGTTTGCCGCCGCCGAAATCGCACCACAGGCGGCTGAAATCGACCAGAACAACGAGTTTCCTCAGGATCTGTGGCCCAAGCTGGGCGAGATGGGGTTGCTGGGGATCACCGTTAGCGAGAAGTACGGCGGCAGTGGCATGGGCTATCTGGCCCACATGGTCGCCATGGAGGAGATCTCCCGCGCCTCCGCGTCGGTGGCTCTCTCCTATGGCGCGCACTCCAACCTATGCGTCAACCAGATCAAGATCAACGGCAGCGAGGAACAAAAGCAGCGCTACTTGCCCAAGCTGATCACCGGAGAGCACGTGGGCGCGCTGGCCATGTCCGAACCGGGCGCGGGCTCTGATGTGGTGGGCATGCGCCTGCGGGCGCGGCGGGAAGGCGATCGCTACGTACTCAACGGCAACAAGATGTGGATCACCAACGGCCCCGAGGCCAGCACCTATGTGGTCTATGCCAAGACCGATCCCGACGCCGGCCCCAAGGGCATCACGGCCTTTCTGATCGAAAAGGGTACCCCCGGATTCTCCACCGCCCAGAAGCTGGACAAACTGGGCATGCGCGGCTCGAACACCTGCGAACTGATTTTCGATCACTGCGAGGTGCCGGCGGAGAACATCCTGGGCCGTGAGGGTGAAGGCGTGAAGGTCCTCATGTCCGGCCTGGACTATGAGCGCGCGGTGCTGGCTGCTGGCCCGCTGGGCATCATGGCCGCCTGCCTGGACGTGGTCTTGCCCTATGTACATGAACGCAAGCAGTTCAATCAGGCCATCGGGGAGTTCCAGTTGATGCAGGGCAAGCTGGCGGACATGTATGTGGGCCTGAATGCCTCCCGGGCCTATGTCTATAGCGTCGGACGCGCCTGCGACCGGGGACAGACCACGCGCAAGGATGCTGCCGGGGCCATCCTGTTTACCGCCGAGAAGGCTACTGCCATGGCTCTCGAGGCTATCCAGTGCCTGGGGGGCAACGGCTACATCAATGAATACCCCACCGGTCGACTACTGCGTGATGCCAAGCTCTACGAAATCGGAGCCGGCACCTCCGAGATCCGGCGCATGCTGATCGGTCGGGAACTGTTCAAGGAAACCCGCTGAGGCCGTCCTAGTGCGCCCGGCACCCAATGAGCAAACTGGTGGGCAGGGAAACCGATGAGCGTCATCAAAAGCAAGATCGACACAAGATCCGAGGAGTTCACTGCCAACCGGGCAGCCATGTCGACCCTGGTCGAGGATCTGCGCCAGCGTGTGGCACAGGTCAGCGCCGGCGGCAGTGAAGGGGCCCGTGAACGCCATCTGTCCCGGGGCAAATTGCTGCCCCGGGAACGCATACGGGTACTGCTGGACCCCGGCTCCCCGTTCCTGGAGATCTCCCAACTGGCCGCCTGCGGGCTGTACGATGACGAAGTGCCCTCCGCAGGGGTCATCGCCGGCATCGGCCGGGTGTCGGGTCACGAATGCATGATTGTGGCCAACGATGCAACGGTCAAGGGCGGCACCTACTATCCCATCACCGTCAAGAAACACCTGCGGGCACAGGAAATCGCCCAGCAGAACCGCCTGCCCTGCATCTACCTGGTGGATTCCGGCGGCGCCAACCTGCCCAATCAGGACGAGGTGTTCCCGGACCGGGATCACTTTGGGCGCATCTTCTACAATCAGGCGGTCATGTCGTCCCAGGGCATTCCGCAGATCGCGGTGGTCATGGGCTCCTGCACGGCAGGTGGCGCCTATGTGCCGGCCATGGCTGAGGAAAGCATCATCGTCAAGGAACAGGGCACCATCTTCCTAGCCGGACCGCCGCTGGTGAAGGCGGCCACCGGCGAGGTGGTCACCGCCGAGGAACTGGGGGGGGCCGATGTGCATGCCAAGGTCTCCGGGGTGGCTGACCATTACGCCCTCAATGATGCACATGCCCTGGGGCTGGCCCGTCGCTGCGTCAGTCGCCTGAATAGGGACAAGCAGGTGAGTCTGGATCTGCGACCCTCGCGACCGCCGCGCTACAGCCCGGAGGAAATGGGCGGCATCATCCCCACCGACACGCGCAAGCCCTTCGATGTCCGCGAGGTCATCGCGCGCATCGTCGACGGCTCCGAAGTGGATGAATTCAAGGCCTTGTACGGCACCACCCTGGTATGCGGCTTTGCCCATATTCATGGCTACCCCGTGGGCATCGTGGCCAACAACGGCGTCCTCTTCTCCGAATCCGCCCTCAAGGGGGCCCATTTCATCGAGATGTGCAGCCAGCGGGGCATTCCCCTGGTCTTTCTGCAGAACATCACGGGCTTCATGGTGGGTCGCAGGTACGAGTCCGGTGGCATCGCCAAGGATGGGGCCAAGATGGTCACGGCTGTGGCCTGCGCCCGGGTACCCAAGTTCACCGTCATCATCGGGGGCAGCTTCGGGGCGGGCAATTACGGGATGTGCGGACGCGCCTATTCACCGCGCTTCCTGTGGATGTGGCCCAATGCCCGCATCTCGGTGATGGGCGGCGAGCAGGCGGCGGGCGTAATGGCTCAGGTGAGGCGAGACACCCTGGAACGCCAGGGCAAGACCTGGTCCAGCGAGGAAGAGGAAGCCTTCAAGGCCCCCATCCGTGCACAGTACGAGCACCAGGGTCACCCCTACTATGCCACGGCACGCCTCTGGGACGACGGCGTCATTGATCCCGCAGACACCCGCATGGTGCTGGCGCTGGGCATTTCCGCCAGCCTCAACGCCCCCATCGAGGAGACCCGTTTCGGGCTCTTCCGCATGTGACCTGGAGGAAGATCATGGCGAACGATATGTTGCTGGTCCATGCCGAAGCCGGCGTTGCCACCATCACCCTGAACCGCCCGGATCGTCACAATGCCTTTGACGATGCGCTGATTGGGGAACTGACCCGCACCCTGGTGAGGCTGGAGCAGGATCCGGCGGTCAGGGCCCTGGTCCTCACCGGGGCGGGCAAGAGCTTTTCAGCTGGCGCCGACATCCACTGGATGAAACGCATGGTCGACTATAGCGAAGAGGAAAACCATCGCGACGCCCTGGCCCTGGGCCAGCTGATGGACACCCTGTATCGGCTCGACAAGCCCACCGTGGCACGGGTCAACGGTGCCGCCATCGGTGGTGGCGTGGGCCTGGTGGCGGCCTGTGATGTTGCCCTGACGGCCCCCCGGGCCCGATTCTGCCTCTCGGAGGCCCGTCTGGGCCTCATCCCGGCCACCATTTCCCCCTATGTGATCGCGGCCATGGGCGAGCGTCATGCGCGGCGCTACTTCACCACGGCAGAGTTGTTTGATGCGGAGCGTGCCCGGCAGATCGGCCTGGTGCATGAAGTGGCCGTGGACGAGGCAGACCTGGACACAATGCTGACTCAGCTTCTGGAGAAGCTGACCCAGAACGGTCCCCAGGCCATGACCGCCGCCAAGGCGCTGGTGCGGGACGTGGCGGGCCAATCCATTGATGCCGTGCTGCTTGAGGATACCGCGGCCCGGATTGCCCACATCCGCGTCAGTCGGGAAGGCCAGGAGGGGTTGGGCGCCTTTCTTGAAAAGCGTTCGCCGGTCTGGCCCACCTCCAGTATGGCCTGAGTGGGCCCCTTTCACCGCCTCCTTGTGAGGCATCATAAGATTCACCTGACAGGGACTGGAGCATGTTCGACAAGATACTGATCGCCAACCGGGGGGAAATCGCCTGCCGGGTCGAGCGGACCTGCCGGCGACTGGGGATCCGCACCGTTGCGGTGTACTCCGAGCCGGACAGTCAGGCCATGCACGTGAAGGCCTGTGACGAGGCCTGGCCCATCGGCCCGGCCGCGGCACGGGAAAGCTACCTGAACCAGGCGCGGATCATCCAGGTGGCCCGGGAGAGCGGCGCCCAGGCCATTCACCCGGGCTACGGCTTCCTCTCGGAAAACGCCGAATTTGCCCGAGCCTGCCAGGATGCCGGGATCGTGTTCATCGGCCCGCCCCCGGAGGCTATCGAGGCCATGGGCTCCAAGAGCGCCGCCAAGGCCATCATGGCGGAGGCCGGCGTCCCCCTGGTACCCGGTTACCATGGCGAGGATCAGTCACTCCAGCACCTGGCCGCCGTGGCGGAAGAAATCGGTTATCCGATACTCATCAAGGCCTCCGCCGGTGGCGGCGGCAAGGGCATGCGCCGTGTGGACCGCCCCGAGGAACTGGCCGAGGCCCTCAAGGGGGCGCAGCGGGAGGCAGCGGCGGCTTTTGGCGACGCCCGCGTGCTCATCGAGAAATACCTGCTGCAGCCCCGTCATGTGGAGGTCCAGGTCTTCGCAGACACTTGCGGTCAGGTCGTGCACCTGTTCGAACGGGACTGCTCGGTGCAACGGCGCCATCAGAAGGTGATCGAGGAGGCGCCGGCGCCGGGCCTGGACGAAGTGCGTCGCCGGCATTTCGGGGAAACGGCAGTGGCCGCTGCCCGGGCTATCGGCTATGTGGGCGCAGGCACCGTGGAATTCATCATGGATGGCCGGGGTGACTTCTATTTCATGGAAATGAACACCCGGCTGCAGGTGGAACACCCTGTCACGGAACTGATCACCGGTCAGGATCTGGTGGCCTGGCAACTTCAGGTGGCCGCCGGCCAGTCACTGCCCTGTGAACAGTCGCGTCTGAGCTTCAACGGTCACGCCTTCGAGGCACGCATCTATGCCGAGGATGCCGACCGGGAATTCCTGCCCGCCACTGGCGCGATCCGCCACCTGCGCACACCCGAGGAATCCCCCCACGTGCGCATCGACACGGGGGTTCAGGAGGGGGATGAAATCTCCATGCACTACGATCCCATGATCGCCAAGCTGGTGGTCTGGGATCAGGACCGTGAAACCGCCCTCAACCGCCTGCAGACCGCCCTGAGTGAGTTCATCGTGGTGGGTACCACCACCAACGTGAATTTCCTCGCTCGCCTGGCGGCGCATCCGGATTTTCGGGCCGCGCGCATCGACACCGGCTTCATCGAGACGCACCGGGACGCCCTTTTGCCGGCACCGCGGGAGATCAGCCCAGCCCTGCTGGCCGCAGCCACCCTGCACGAACTGCTGCGCGTGGATCGCGATAACCTGGAGAGAGCACGTACATCGAACGATCCTTACTCCCCCTGGCACGGCACCTCCGGCTGGCAGCTCAACGGCGACAGCCACCGTACCCTGCACTTTCTGGACACCGCCCAGGATCTTGATCTCAAGGTGATTGCCCACTACCGCGATGACGGCTTTCTTATTGAATGGGCCGGTCATCGCCACCGTGCCCGCGGACACCTTCATGCCGACGGACGGCTGCGCATGCAGCTGGACGGCGTGCACCTGGACGCCTGGGTCTTACGTGACGGACAACGACTCACCGTGGCCATGAGTTCCGAAACCCGTGAGCTCATGTTGCACGATCCCCTGGCCGCCGGCATGGATGACGAGGTCAAGGAAGGCAGTCTGGTGGCTCCCATGCCGGGCATGGTGGTGGCCGTGAATGTGAAGGTGGGCGATCACGTTTCCGAAGGCGACGCCCTCATGGTGCTGGAGGCCATGAAGATGGAATACGTGGTCAGCGCCTTCAATGACGGCGTGGTGGATACAATTCATTTCAACGAGGGCGACCAGGTGAGCGAGGGGGCTCCGCTTCTGGCCATCCGTCCCGGAGACGCACCATGAGCACCTACTACCTGGAAGATCTACAACCGGGGATGCGTTTCAGCACCGGCCCACAGGAGATGACCGAGGCGGACATCATCCGTTTCGGCGAAGAGTTTGACCCCCAGCCCCATCATGTGGATCCGGTGGCCGCTCGCAACACTTTTTTTCGTGGCCTCGTGGCCAGTGGCTGGCACACCATCTCCGTCATGACGGCCATGGCCATCCGCTCGGACCTGCGCATGGCCGAAGGCCAGATTGGCATTGCGGTGGAAGGCATCCGCTTCATCAAGGCCGTGCGCCCAGGCGATCGCATCACCCTGGACATGGAGATCCGTGAGGTCAAGGCCTCCGAGTCACGTCCCGGCTGGGGGGTGATCAAGGTCTTGTGGATCGCAGTCAATCAAGCCGGTGAACCCGTGCTTGAACTACAGCCCAGCATTCTGGTGAAAGCACGTGAGCGCCTCGGACAATCCGTCGCCAGTGCCGAGTGAAGGAGAGAGCCATGCCCCTGCCCCATGCCGTCAACATCGTCGAGGTGGGCCCCCGGGACGGATTGCAGAACGAGCCCGGCAACATCGACACGAATGTGAAGTTGGAACTCATTGGCCGCCTGGTGGATGCTGGGCTGCGTCAGGTGGAGGCGACGGCGTTCGTCTCGCCACGCTGGGTGCCCCAGATGGCAGACCACACCCAGGTCATGGCCGGGCTACCCAACCGGCCGGGCGTCCGCTTCCCCGTACTCACACCCAACCTCAAGGGTTTCGAGAATGCCGTAGCCGCCGGCGCCCGTGAGGTGGCAGTCTTCGCAGCGGCCTCGGAAGCCTTCTCACGCAAGAACATCAATTGCAGTATCGCCGAGAGCCTGGAGCGCTTCGAGCCGGTCCTGGCTCAGGCCCAGGAGCAGGGGATTCTGGTGAGAGGTTATCTGTCCTGCACTCTGGGGTGCCCTTACGAGGGCGATATCGCCCCCGAGGCCGTGACCCGGGTAGCCAGGCGCCTGTACGATATGGGGTGCTACCAGATCTCACTCGGTGACACTGTAGGCACCGGCACCCCCCTGAAGGCGCAGCGCATGGTGGAAACCGTGGCAGAACAGGTGCCTCTGGCAGATCTGGCGGCTCATTTTCACGATACCTACGGGCAAGCCCTGGCCAATCTATTCGCCGTACTGAAATTAGGCATCAGCACGGTGGACTGTTCCGTAGGAGGTCTGGGGGGCTGCCCCTATGCACGGGGCGCCTCTGGTAACGTGGCCACCGAAGAGGTGGTCTACATGCTCCATGGTATGGGCGTCGAGACGGGCGTGGACCTGCGTGCCCTGGTGGATACGGTCCACTGGATCCATCGGCAACTGGATCGCCCTGTGCAATCCCGGGTCGCGCGCGCCATGGGAGAGTGAGGCGCGCCGGTTCAGTCCATTCTCACCCAGGCGCCCATGACCACCCGAATCCTTTCCATCTCCAGATTACGCATCACGTTGCGCCCCATTTCCAGGAATCTCTGACCAAATATCAGCTCTGGGGATAGCGGCGCTGATTCTCCAGGGCTACTGTCCTCGCGCCCCGCTTCGCGCCGGGTGTGCTTGCGCCGCCATTGCAATGCCACTTGACTGACATCTTCCACATGCACAGGGCGCAAACCGGCGGCACTCAAAAGACTCTGGAGTGCATCCAGGGATAACAGGTGACTGTGGGCCGGATCATCTGCCCAAGGCACCGGGAACAGGGGAGGAGTGGTGGATGGTCCCTGCACCACCTCATGAAGCCACAACTGCCCGCCGGGAACCAGCACCCGACGTACCTCGCTCAGGGCGACGGCTGGATCCGGTACATTCATCAGGGTGTGCTGTGACCACAGCCCATCGAAGGTGGCCGGGGAAAAAGGCAGGTGCTGGGCATCTGCATGCACGAAACTGGTGCAATCCTCGAGCCCGGTGGCCTTGCTCAACCAATCCGCCACCTCCAGATAGGGGCCGGTGACATCCACACCCACCACCCTGACGCCATGCTCCGCCGCCAGCAGGCGAGTGGTACCACCGGTGCCACACCCCAGGTCGAGTACCCGCATTCCCGCCTCGAGCCCGACCCGTGCTGCCAGGGCACGACTCGCAGCACGCCCCCCCACGTGCAACTGGTCAATGGCGGCAATGTCGTCACAGGAGAGGCAGTCTGGATCGAGCCCACGCGTGGTCAGCGCCAGGCGAAGATGGTCGAGCAGACCCGCCTCGGCATACCGGCGAGCCAGGGTTTGCATGTGAGAGGACATCGGCAACTCCTTGCAAGCATCGGGACCGGGTCGCCCGCCAACTTCGGGGGCGACCCGATCAGTGCTTCAGAAACGGGTTCTGAGATTCAGGCTCACAGCATCCACGCTGTCACGCCCGTCGATCAGGTCTGCGGTATCCGCATAGCCATAAGTGGCCCACAGGCTGGTGGACGGTGTCACGTCGTAGTGCACCTGAATGTCACCGAAAACCACATCCTCGGTCCGACCCGGGTCATCCCCCGTCTGTCCCAGATTGGGGGCCATGCCGTCATAGCGCACCGACCCGGCGGCCAGTTTCAGTTGCCAGTTGTCACGGGGGCTATAGGTACCACGCACGGCCAGCAGGTGCCGGTCGATGTCCTGATCATCCAGTGCACTGAATTCCCGTGATACCTCGCCGAGCCCTCGCATGTCCAATGCCTCGACGTACGTCGCGGAGGCATCGTGGCGTGGGCTGCTATGGATCAGACTGGAGAAGGTATCGAAGCCCGATTCAATCAGGGATCCACCGATATTGAAGAAATACTGTGCCTCCAGATTGAAGTTGTCGGACAGTTCGAACCCGCCCCGCAGGAAGCCGGCAAAGGTATCGTTGGTGTAGACCGCGTCACCACCGCCCAGATAATGGGCACCTGTAGTCACCTTGACCGGACCCAGTTCGCCCTGCGCCCAAGGGGAGACGAGCGTGCCATCACGCGGGGCATAGAACCGTCCGCCTTCATAATCTCCGGCATTGTCTTTTTCGTCATCACCCACGTAATGCCCCAGCAGTGCCCCCCATGACCAGTCGTTCGTATTACCCACGAAACCGGCGAACACCAGGTAGCCATCATCCTTGCGGTCATCCAGAGTCCCCTTCTGGCGCTGGTCCCCCCCTGCCAGGAAGGTCACGCCCTCGGCCACTGGACCCAGGATCATGATCCGGTCGCGACGGTCATCGGCCACGGTGATACCGAAGTTCCAGTTGGCGATCTGACGACCGGCGCGCAGGCTCCAGTCCCCCAGAGGGATCTGGACATAACCATAGTCCAGGGTCACCGTGCGATGATCACGTCCCAAGGTGAACGGCTGACTCTGCTGCAGCGTATCCACATCCCCTGAGCGATCCCCGCGCCAGGTGTCGTTGATGAGGTTTACACCCGCGTGAACACTCACGCCATCCTGCAGGCGAATCTCCGACTGCACCCGCAACCGCTGCTCGAAACCGTTTTCATAACTCCCCGCAGCCGGCAGACGGCCGAAGGCCCGTACATCGATGTCTCCGCTGAAGTCATACTCAACAGCCCATGCACTGGGCGCAGCCAACAGGCCTGCCAGCGCCAGATATCCGGACTTGATACCCATCATACCTCATCCTCCCAATGGTGATTTTCGTCGTTATGCCTTTCACTCACCTCAACGCCATTGCGCCAAGACGCAGATAAGGCTAGATTACGTTTACGATAACGTCAATTACTATATTACCCAAACGTAAACGTTGCTTTGTGTAACGGTCAGGCGAGCATGGATCAATCTCAATCAGACGGGGAGGCAGGCATGAGCATGCAGGAGGAGATTCTTTGGCAACCGGGGCCCCGGGAACTCACCCAAAGTGCCATGGCCCGTTATCGGGACTGGCTCGTGGAGCAGGGCCACGGGCCCTTCCAGGACTATCACGAGCTGCATCGCTGGTCCGTGAGTCATCCCTCGGCGTTCTGGGGCAGCATCTGGCGCTATACCGGGGTGCGCGCCAGTCGCGATCCTGACCAGGTGCTCGACTCGACCGCCATGCCCGGAGCCCGCTGGTTCGCAGGTGCCCGGCTGAATTTCGCCGAAAACCTGCTGCGCCACGCCATCCATGGCAACCCCAGTGAAGAGGTGGTACTGGAAACCAGCGAATCCCGGGAAGATAAACGGCTGGATCGTGCCACTCTGCTCGCTCGGGTGGCCTCGCTGCAGGCATGGCTGCAGGAACAGGGCGTGACTCAAGGAGATCGTGTGGCAGGCGTCGTGGGCAATACCCACGAAGCCCTGGTAGGTATGCTGGCCACCACCGGTCTGGGTGCCATCTGGAGTTCGGCATCACCGGATTTTGGTGTCTCTGCCATTGTGGACCGTTTCGGGCAGATTGAACCCAAGGTCCTGCTCCTCACCAATGGCTATCGCTATAACGGCAAGGTCTTTGATCGCACAGACCAGAACCGCGAACTTTCACGGCAGATTCCGGGGATTCAACGTGTGCTGAGTCTATCCATGCTGCCAGAACTGGGCCACCCGGACGATTCTCTATTTGTGCCTTGGGAAACTGCGCTGAGCGCCCACCCCAAGGCCACACCGGTATTTGAACAACTCCCGGCGGATCACCCCGTCTATATCCTCTACTCCTCCGGCACCACGGGCGTACCCAAGTGCATCGTCCATGGAGCCGGCGGCATGCTGCTCAATCACAGCAAGGAATTGTTGCTGCATGCCGATCTAGGGGAGGGAGACACGTTCTTCTATTTCACCACCACCGGCTGGATGATGTGGAACTGGCTCGCCTCCGGACTGCTCACCGGTGCACGCCTGGTCCTTTTCGACGGGTCACCGGCGCACCCGGACCTGGATTGCCTGTGGTCCCTGATCTCCCAGGAACGTGTCACCCATTTCGGCACCAGCGCCAAATATCTGGGCAACTGTCGCAAGGCCGATCTGGAACCCGGCAATGCCCATGACCTGTCGGCCTTGCGCGCCCTCTTTTCCACCGGCTCTCCCCTGCTGCCCGAGGATTTCGACTGGGTGTACCACAGCGTGAAGGCGGACCTGATGCTCAGCTCCATCTCCGGCGGGACCGATATCTGCGGTTGCTTCGTGGGTGGCACGCCCCTGCTGCCGGTACGGCGGGGTGAAATCCAGTGTCGCATGCTGGGTGTGGACGCAAGAGCCTACACCCCGGATGGCCGGGATGCGGGACATGATCGTGGTGAACTGGTCTGCGTGACCCCCTTCCCGGCCATGCCGGTTAGATTCTGGAACGATCCGGACGGGGCCCGTTACCGCAAATCCTACTTCGCCACCTACCCCGGCATCTGGGCCCATGGTGATTTCATCCAGTTCACACCACACGGCGGCGCAGTCATCTACGGGCGATCCGATGCCACGCTCAATCCTGGCGGGGTACGCATCGGCACTGCGGAAATCTACCGGCAAGTGGAAACCATTGCGGAAGTGGCCGACAGCCTGGTGGTGGGGGCTCCCCATGAGGATGGTGATGTGGAGGTGGTGCTGTTCGTGGTCATGGCGCCGGATCAGACCCTCACACCGGAACTGGAGAAGCGCATACGCTCGCGTATCCGTGCCAACGCCAGCCCGCGCCATGTACCGGCCAGGATCCATGCCGTCAGCCAGATTCCCTATACGCGCAGCGGCAAGAAGGTGGAGCTTGCCGTCGCCCGAATGCTTCAGGGCGAAACGGATGTGGAGAACCTGGGTGCGTTGGCCAATCCGGAATCCCTGCAGGAGATTGCACGATGCCTGGCATTGGCGGGCCAGGACAAAAGCCGCCCGGCACGCCCATGATCAGTCAGGGGCGGGTATTCAGCCCGCCCTTTGTCACAACTCGATGCAACGGTCTCGCATCAGGCATGAGCCATATGGCGAACATGGGAGGGTCAGCGGGCCTTATCATGTCCCCATGACCACCACCCTCTCCCTCTTTACCCAACTCCTCCCCCTGTACATCACCATTGCCCTGGGCTGGGTGGCCGGGCGTTATCTCCAGGCCAGCGGGGGGCATATCGCCGGGATCATGCTTTACATCATCACCCCATCGGTGATCTTTGCCGGGGTGATGCAGGCCCCGCTGTCGCCGAGCGTGATCCTGTTGCCGGTGATGGTGTTCGGATTCTGCACCCTCATTGCGCTGAGCCATTTGTACGTCGCCCGGCGCTGGCTTCAGGACAGCACCGCCTCGCTCATCCCCCTGTCGGTGGGCACGGGCAACAGCGGCTATTTCGGCATCCCCGTGGCCCTGCTGCTATTCGGCACCGAAGGCTTGAGCATTTACATCCTGTGCATGCTGGGGACCACCCTGTTCGAGACTTCGGTGGGCTTTTACCTGGCGGCGCGGGGGCGTTTCGGTATCCGCGACTGCATGATCAAGGTGGCGCGACTGCCATCGCTGTACGCCTTTTTGCTGGGCGTGATGCTCAATCTGAACAACATCGGCATCGCGAATACCCTGCACCCCCTGTTCGACAACCTGCGCGGGGCCTATAGCATCCTGGGGATGATGATCATCGGCATGAGCATCCTGGGCCTCCGGGGGGTGGTGGGCAGTGGTCGCTTTACCCTGCTGGCCTTTGCGGGCAAGTTCATCAGCTGGCCGGTGCTGGCCCTGACATTTGCGTGGATGGATACACACTGGCTGGGCATTTACGACCTGGCAGTCCACCAGGCCCTCTTCCTGCTCTCCATCACCCCCGTTGCCGCCAACACGGTGGTCATCGCCAGCATCCTCAAAACCCATCCCCAACAGGCCGCCGGCACCACCCTGCTCAGCACCCTGTTTGCCTTGGCCTTCATCCCGGTGATGGTGACGTGGTGGATGCCACAGGGTTGGGGGTAGCCCGCTCCGCGCCCTCCTACGTCAAGCGCCTCGCCTGGCGGAACAGCCCCTTCAGGGGAGCCTCAAGAAAGTACCTTGCCTCACGAGGCGCAATACCCCTGTCAAGGCAGAAGCACGCCAGGGCGTAGGCGATCTCCGGTCGCCCCAAAGAGGCAGAGCGATCCATCGCCGGGCCGGCGCATTTACCACAACCGCCCACCCGGGCGATGAAGGCAGTGTTGGCCATGAAGATGCCGAACCCCATCCATACGGCCACCAGTTCCGCCACGTGGGCCTCATTGCCCTGCTGGGCCGGGGCTGGACTGGGGCGCGTAAACACCCACCAGGCAGCCAGATCCCGGGCCAGTTGCGCCACCAGGGCCTGTCGGCTGGTCCACAGGCGTGGATCGTATTCAAGCACCAGTGGTTCCGCCTCGCTGGGCCGGGTCGGGAAGTGGGCCCCGGTGCCGGCCGGCACCAGTCGCATCGGCACGCCCTCAAACCCGGCGTGCTGGCGGATGGATTCGAAGGTGGCCACAGCAGCGCTGTGGGGGTCCTGAACTTCAGCCGGAAAATGCTCGCGGATGGGCATCACCAAGTGTGCCTGGTCCAGGGGGCGACAATCGTCCTGTTGCAACAGAGCCCACTCACGGACGTCCTTGATCCAGGCACGGGTGGTGTCATCGATGAAGGGTGTGGGGCGGAACCGATTCAACCAGGCGGGGACAGCAATATTCAAGATCGAACTCCTTGGCATGGTGGGGGATTCTGGTAGCAATCAGCGAGCTGCGGCAACGGCCCGGCACTGCATCGTGAGCGGATTCTCGTTTATGATCCAGTGATGAAAAATCATTCCCCCACCATAACGTCGCTGGACTGGCATTCCATCACCCAGGGCGTGTGTCAGCGGGTGGACCAGTTACTGAACCAGGCCGACCGATCCGGGCACCTGAAGACCGATGGTTCGTGGGTAACCGACACGGATATTGCCATTCAACGCCAGCTGCAGGACTGGCTGGCGGAGCTTCATCCCGGGATCGGGTTTCTCGGTGAGGAGATGACGCCGCAGGCCCAGCAGGAGGCCCTGAAGGGGGAACGCCCCCTGTGGGTGCTGGATCCCCTGGACGGCACCGGCAATTTCCGTGCGGGCCTACCCGCCTATGCCACCGCCCTGGCGCTGATGGATAACGGTCGGGTGGTATTCGGACTGGTCCATGATCCCTGTCGCCGGGAGACCTTCACGGCCGTTCGCGGTGAGGGGGCATGGCTCAATGGGGAGCCTCTCATCATCGATCCGGCTGGCGTCTCCGAGCTGTCCCGGGCGGTGGCCGCGGTGGACTTCAAGCGCCTGCCCCACCCACTGGCCATTAAACTGGCCACCGAACCGCCCTACGCCTCACAGCGATCCATTGGCTCCGTCGCCCTGGAGTGGTGCTGGGTGGCAGCCGGTCGGTTTGCCGTATACGTGCACGGCAAGCAAAACCTCTGGGATTACGCTGCCGGCCAGCTCATCCTCACCGAGGCCGGTGGCCACCACACCACGCTTCAGGGCCAGGCACCCGCTGCGCTGGATCTGGAACCGCGCTCGGCGGTGTGCGCCATGTCCCGGGAGCTGCTGGATGCGTGGGGGCAGGCTCTGCAGGTGTAGCGACTCGCTCCAACCTGAGCTGCCAGCCACATCATTTCCGCCATCATGATAGCGGAAATGATGTGTGTGATACGCCAGATGCCAAGGCAGCCCAACTGCCCGGGCAGACGATCAGAAGCTCAGGGCGTAGCCGGCCACAAACAGATCCTGAGCATCGTTTTCATCGCGCGAGGCATAGGTCAGTGAGATCTCACCCACCTCGACGGCTCGGCTCACACCCACGCTCCAGAAGGTGGTGCCATCATCCTTGTTGGGATCATCGTAGCCCAGTTCGGCATTGAGGTAGGTATCAGGCATGAAGGCATGACTGGCACCAATCACATAGGCGGTGTCGCCTTCCGCATCACGATCATGGGCATGGGTCAGGTAGCCCACCTCAGCGTACATGGAGGCATATTCAACGGCACCGATAATCTCGGCTTCATACCGGTCCTCGAGCTCTGAATAGTAAACGTACTCATAGGCGACGCCGAAATCGAGTTTACCTGCCGTAAAGCCATAACCCAGGAAGGGCGCCACCTCCTGCCCCTCGCCCGGACCCAGAGTGGACATGCCCACACCCGTGAAAAGGCCCGATTCGTGAGCATAGACCACCCCACCTTGCACCACGGCGTTATTGTCCGAGCCACTCTCTCCACTATCGATGTAGTCACTGAACACGCCGACATTGAATTCCAACTCGGCCTGAGCAGTCACAGGTGCAAGCAGTCCTGAAACGAGGGTTGTCACAGCGCCAGACAGCACAAGATTCTTCTTCATTGCGTGAATCATTGGTATAGCCCTTACAGAAAGTGAGCAGGGAAAAATTAGAAATCACTATGAGCGGAGTTGCCTTGATAGGGCTGCATGCCCCACCGCGGCGTCACTGTGAGACCCGCTCACTGCCAATCAGGTAACGACATAGCGAATCATAATCGTTCTCATTGGAAATACCAATACCCGAACATGACAAACCTTTGGGGCCGGCGCTTGCGCCCGGTATACTCACGGGATGCGCCGACTCTTCCTGATGTTCCTCATTGGCTTGTTCCTGCTGGCCATCCTCCTGACCTCAGCGGTATGGGTGCTGGCCCAGACCCCCATGACCACTCTGCAAGAGACCGCCGGGCGTCACCTGCCATTGCCCGCACCACTGGCCAGGATGGATGTGGGGGGATCTTTGGGTCGCGGGCAGATCAAGCAGGTGAGCCTGCCACGGGTTGCCGGAGTGGATCTGGGCCCCGCGGATTTCCAATGGGAACTGCGCCCCCTGCAGACCATCACCGGGCGCATCGTGGCAGATGTGGAGGCAAGCGCGGCAGATGGCCAGTTCCAGGGGGTAGCCAGCCGCGGCCTGTCGGGCTGGCGCGTCGCTGACGGCCAGGGTCGTATGTCCGCCGCCACCCTGGGGCGCATGCTGCGGAGTGCGGGTCTGAACGATGCGGAACTGGGCGGAATCCTGTCCCTGGACCTGCACCGGCTCGAACTCACCGACGAGGGAGAGATCCGTTCCGCCAGTGGCCGACTCCACTGGAACAACGCCGTCATCCAGGCGGATCGATCTGTCAGGCTGGGGAATCTGACGGGTGACTTCATCGCCCAAGGTCACGAATTTGACGGGACATTCACTGACCAGGGGGGACCCCTCGCCTTGCAAGGGAAGATTACCGGCCATCTCACCCAGGGCCGGGTGCATATCGAGGCCACCGCCTCTCCCCGTAACCAGGACGACCCCGCATTGGCCCACGCACTCTCGCAGGTGGGCGAACAACGCGGCAACGCGTACGTGATCCGCCTGCAAAGGCCGTAAGCCCAAACGACTGCCCGAGACTAACCCTTTTTTTTCAAGAAGATAAAAAAAGGTTGACAGTGGCACGCGGGTCTGTAGAATACGCACCCATCAGCGACGCGGGAATAGCTCAGTTGGTAGAGCACAACCTTGCCAAGGTTGGGGTCGCGAGTTCGAGTCTCGTTTCCCGCTCCAAAGTTTCTCAAAACCTCGGCGCTGCCGGGGTTTTTTGTTTGACCATCGGGGATACTGAATTTCCCCGGTAGCTCAAAGGCTGGGTGGCAGAGTGGTTATGCAGCGGCCTGCAAAGCCGTGTACGCCGGTTCGATTCCGACCCCAGCCTCCATTATCTTATCCTGAAAAGGCCCCGAGTCCAGCGCGTGACACGGGGCCTTTTTTTGGTTGAATGTCGTTCTTGCGACATCACTCACAGCACAGCTTCGCCAATCATAGTTCAGTGGAAGGCGGTGGGGAATGAGGCAGATCACGCATCCCCCCAGGGTGCAGAAAACGTGATCAACGGCTCTGCCTTTTGCCACGAAATAGGCATACAATTCAGCGACCCCGTACCCCATTTCTGAATCGTCGGTTGATGCACCGATCAAGGAGATTAGTTATGACACATCGCAAATTGCTTCCGGCCGTCATCACGGGCATTATCACTGCCCTGCCCTTCGCCCTGCTGGTGGGCTGCTCCGATCCGGGTCCGGCCGAAGAGGCTGGCGAATCCGTGGACGAAACCATGGAAGAAGCCCAGGAACGGTTCGATGATGCCGTGGAGGCTACCGAAGAAACAGCCGAAGAGGCAGCCGAGCGCGTGAGCGACATGGTTGATGAACCCGGCCCCGCCGAGGAGGCAGGGCGCGAGGTGGATGATGCCGCCGAGGAAGTGGAAGAGTCCGCCGAAGAGTTGAAGGAAGACTGATACCGTTCGTCGGCCTTATCGTGGGGGGCACTCCAATGCCCCCCATTCAGAGTGTGTTGCACGTCACACTCTGATTGAGGATCGTTTACACTCCCGAAGTCGTCTCTTCACCTCTCTCGGGAGTTCTCTGTGGTCGAAATCACCAGGGCTTTGGATCTGAACGCAGAGCAGGAAGCCCTGATCGACATGCACAGTTTTCTCAATGTGCTCAACATCCTGGCCTGTGAACTGGATCTGATGGCCTACGGCCTGGGAGATTCCCGGCCCATTCAGGAAGCCTTGGCGCTGGTGCATGAATTTGCCAACGCCCTGCAGAACCCGGAACGGGCAGCCCCGTGGCTGGCCGACCCCCAGTCCCTGCAAAACCGCATCCACACCCTGATCACCCAGGGCCTGGAAAATACGCCCCCCGACGCGGAATTGCGTGCCTCCGCCGATAATATCGAGTCCGTTCTTGCGATTCTTGGAACGCGGGTACGCGAGTTGGAGGCCCGCTCGGACAAACCACTTGGCTGGACCTGGCTGGAGGTGGACCCGCTACGCATGGATTTCTGGCACCTGTTGATGGCCATCGAAAAGAACAGCAAGGGCCGGTATCGCATCATCCAGAACATTGCCGAGCAACAGCCAGAGGATTACCTCATCAAGGTGGACATCGACAACCTGGAAGGCGAGCACCTGTATGTGCCCGCCATTTTCCAGGATGTGATGCGCGACCTGCTGGCCAACGCCCGCAAATATACCCCGCCCGGCGGACGCATCCTGGCCGGGCTGAAAGAGACGGATCACGAGGTTCGTTTTGTGGTGGATGACACCGGTGTGGGGATTCCTGCCCATCAGATCGAAGATATCGTGGAGTTTGGCGTGCGCGGCGACAATGTCCGTGACAAGCCCACCCGAGGCGGCGGCTTCGGCCTCACCAAGGCCTACTGGGTGGTGAGCCATTGCAACGGGCGCATGTGGATCGACTCCGACCTGGGGGTCGGGACCCGCATTGAAATCGCCCTGCCCCGACCCAGCCCTCAGGCCACCCCACCTCCACGCTAACCCATCCCCAAGCGAGGCCGCGTGATGGGGCCAGGTTAACGGTTTACATCCACAATGGTACGACCGCGCACCTGCCCTGACAGGATTTTCTCTGCGAGCGGAATGACCTCGTCCAAACCCACTTCAGTCGTCATGGACTCCAGCTTGTTCGTATCCAGTTCCGTGGCGATGCAGTCCCAGGCCTCCACGCGCCGCTCCATGGGCACATACACACTGTCCACCCCCAGCAGATTCACTCCACGCAGAATGAACGGTGCCACCGTCGTGGGCAGATCCATGCCCTGGGCCAGGCCACAGGCCGCGACACTGCCGCCGTACTGGGTGGTGGAAAGCACGTTGGCCAGGGTCTGACTGCCCACTGTGTCTACCGCTGCGGCCCAACGGGTCTTGCCCAGAGGCTTTCCCGGACCCGAGAGTTCATCCCGGTGGATGACTTCCGACGCACCCAGGGCCTTGAGATGACCCGCCTCCTCGATTCGGCCGGTGGACGCCACCACATTGAACCCACGCCCCGCCAGCAAGGCCACGGCCACGCTGCCTACGCCCCCATTGGCACCCGTCACCAGCACATCCCCTTTATCCGGCGTAACACCCTGGCGCACCAGGGCCAGCATGCAGAGCATGGCCGTGTAACCCGCGGTTCCTACTGCCATGGCCCGGCGCGGGGTTAACACGGAGGGCAATGGCACCAGCCATTCGCCCTTCACCCGAGCCTTCTGACTCATGCCACCAGGATGCCCCTCGCCAACACCCCAGCCATTGAGAATGACCGCGTCGCCGGGTTTGAAGTCAGGATGATCGCTGGATTCGACGGTTCCGGAGAAATCGACACCCGGCACCATGGGATATTGCTTCACCACCGGGGCCTTGCCGGTGATGGCCAGACCATCCTTGTAGTTCAGAGTAGAATAGGCCACCTGTACGGTCACATCCCCCTCGGGCAAATCGGCATCCGTGAGAGACTGGACACTGGCGATGACTCCCTCATCGTTCTTGTTCAACACAATGGCTCGATGCATGACGTTTTTTCTCCACAGGTACGGGTATACG
The DNA here is from genome assembly GCF_022227565.1 of Ectothiorhodospira sp. 9100. NCBI lineage: Bacteria > Pseudomonadati > Pseudomonadota > Gammaproteobacteria > Chromatiales > Ectothiorhodospiraceae > Ectothiorhodospira > Ectothiorhodospira sp. 9100. Next base: position 38,986 of record NZ_JAJNAN010000009.1, on the reverse strand, counting down.
GGCCGAGGCATTGAACCCGATCCGCCAGCTTGCCAGACTGTGAAGGTGTGAAAAACCCCTGGCCCGTCTTTCCCGCAAGGGTCTGGACGCGCCGATAGAAACCCCCAAGGCCATGACCTTCCGGGTGAAGGAACTGAAGCGTTAATGCCGCCCATCCCCCTGTGGGATGGATGATGAAGACGCCATGAGGATGGATGCACAGTGACTACCCACGAAATGCCCACGGATCTGACCCGCCGCATCGACGCCGTACTGGAGCAACTCAACACGGTCATCTATGGCAAGGCCACCCCCGTGCGCCTGTCATTGGCCTGCCTGCTGGCCCGTGGGCACCTTTTGGTGGAAGACTTGCCCGGCGTGGGCAAGACCACCCTGGCCCATGGCCTGGCCCGCACCCTGGGGTTGCAGTTCCAGCGAATCCAGTTCACCAGCGACCTGTTGCCGGCGGACATCCTGGGGGTGTCCATGTTCAGCAGCGAGCGCCAGCGGTTCGAGTTTCACCCAGGACCGGTCTTCTCCCAACTGATCCTGGCAGACGAGATCAACCGGGCCACGCCCAAGTCACAAAGCGCCCTGCTCGAAGCCATGGAAGAGCAGCAAGTCACCGTGGAGGGGGTCACTCGACGCCTGCCTGAGCCCTTTTTCGTCATCGCCACCCAGAACCCCCAGGAACAGATCGGCACCTTTCCCCTGCCCGAGTCCCAGATGGATCGATTCCTCATGCGGATTCACGTGGGCTATCCCGATGCCCGGTCGGAACGGGCCCTGTTACGGGGGCGGGACCGACGCGAACTGCTGGAAGAGTTGCCGGCCCAACTGCAGGATGACCAACTGGCCCAGCTCCAGGAACAGGTGACGCGCATCCATGTCTCCGACGCCCTGCTGGATTACCTCCAGGCCCTGATCGCCTACTCTCGCCAGCCAGGCCTCTACCAGATGGGCTTGTCCCCGCGGGCGGGTCTGGCCCTGATGCGGGCCTGCCAGGCCTGGGCCCTGGTGAATCACCGGGATCACGTGATGCCCGAGGACGTACAGGCCATTCTGCCCTCGGTGGCCGGGCACCGGCTACGCTTGGTGGAGTCTCCCACCATGGCACCCGCACAGGTGATCCAGGGCCTGATTGAGGCGGTTCCGGTCCCCTGACATGAAGACCGACACCACTTGGTTTGGTCGAACCCATCAGGCGCTCAGGGAAAGGGCCATCCGCTGGATCCTCCGTCGCCAGCGCCCGGAAGGCCGACAACTCACGCTGAACCGCCGCTGTATCTACATCCTGCCCACCCGCCAGGGGTATACCTTTGCCATGGTGCTGGTGGTGATGCTGCTGGGAGCCATCAACTACAGCAACAGCATGGCCTTCATGCTCACCTTCCTGCTGGCCGCCCTGGGGGCCAATGCCATGTGGCATACGCACCGTAATCTGCTCGGCCTGCGCATCACCCGCCAGCCCGCCACACCGATCTTTGCCGGACAAAGCGCCCAGTTCACCTACACGGTGGACAACCCCAGCCGGGTGTCACGGCGCGGGCTGCTGCTGGAGGCGCCGGGGCAATCCCCCACCGAGTTTGCAGTCAATGCCCGGGAAAGTACCCCGGTCACGCTCAACCTGCCGGCACGGCGGCGGGGTGTACTGCGTCCAGGCCGGCTACGGCTGCACACCCGCTACCCACTGGGGCTGTTCCGCACCTGGTCATGGCTCAATTTCGACGAGTCGGTGCTTGTGTACCCACAACCGATCCCGATGGAACGCCCACTCAGCGGTGAGGGCGAGGATATCGAACCCCAGACCACTCGCAACCGGGCGGGCGAGGAGTTCACCGGCGTACGCGCCTACGCCCCCGGCGATTCCCCCCGGCGGCTGGACTGGAAAGCCCTGGCCCGTACCGGCGACATGTACACCAAGGAGTTTCATGAAATGCAGGGCGGTCAGACCTGGCTGGACTGGGAGGGCCTGCCGGCCGCTGACGTGGAGACCCGACTCTCCATGCTCTGCCACCTGGTGCTGGAGGCCCACCGCAAGAAGCTGAGATTTGGTCTGCGCATGCCCGGCGTGGAGATCGAACCGGCCACCGGCGAGCGTCACCGGCAACGATGCCTGGAGCAGTTGGCCTGCTTCGCGCTGCCCATGGGAGAAAGTCCATTGGGAGAAAGTCCATGAGGCTGTTCACTCCCCGAAACCCCACCAGCGCCCTGCCCCGGGAAGAGCGCCTGCCGCAACGTTCCAACGCGCTGCCCTGGCTGATTTTTGCCTTGTGCTTTGCCATGTTGCCGCACCTGTTCAACCAGCCGCCCTGGGTAGTGGCCATGGCGGCGCTGGCCATGGGTTGGCGCGCCCTGGCCCATTGGGGCCGCATGCCCATGCCGGGGCGCTGGCTCCTGGTCATGCTGACCCTGATAGGCACCGGTCTCGTGGTGACCCAGTACGGCACCTTGTTCGGCCGCGATGCCGGCGTGGCCCTGCTGATCCTGATGACGGGCCTGAAGCTGCTGGAGACGCGTGGCTTCCGGGACGCCATGCTGGGGGTTTTCCTGGGGTATTTCGTGGTGATCACTAATTTTTTCTACTCCCAGGAGATCCCGCTGGCCCTGTACATGGTGGCAGCGGTCTTCACCACCACTGCCGCGATGGTAAGGCTCAATGCCGGTGACGGTGCTCAGCCCTGGCGGGAATCCCTCTCTCTGGCTGGCGTGATGCTGGCTCAGGCCCTGCCCCTGATGATCATCCTGTTCCTGCTCTTTCCGCGCCTGCCCGGACCACTGTGGGGCATGCCCCAGGAGGAGTCCGCGGGTGTCACCGGGCTGTCGGACAGCATGTCACCCGGCTCCATCAGCGAACTGCTGCAGTCCGATGCCCCCGCCTTTCGGGTCTCCTTTGCCGGGGAGATCCCGGGTCAGAACCTGCGCTATTGGCGCGGCCCGGTATTCTGGGAGTATGACGGCCGCACCTGGCGCTTCGGTCGTGATCGGGGGGAGGTGCCACCTCAGCCCGTGGCCATCGAGGAGGACCGCACATTCACCTACACGGTGAACCTGGAGCCCCATGATGGACGTTGGCTCCTGGCTCTGGACGTCCCCCTGACCACCCCCCAGGACGCCCGCATGACCGCCGATCACGACCTGGTCTCCAGGCAGCCGGTGCGCAGTCTCATCCAGTACAGTGTCACTTCCCTGCCTGACCTGCCCCTGGAACCGGTATTGAGTGATGGCCGCCGTCGGGCGGCGCTGGCCCTGCCGGACAACACCGCCCCCAGGGCACGGTCACTGGCCCGGGACTGGCGGGAAGCCCATGAAGAGGATGGCGCGGTGGTGGCAGCCGCCCTGCGTCATTTCAACCAGGAGCCTTTCTTCTATACCCTCTCCCCTCCGCGCCTGCCCCGGGACCCGGTAGATCAGTTCCTGTTCGAGTCGCGGGCCGGCTTTTGCGAGCATTACGCCAGCGCCTTCGTGGTACTAATGCGCGCCGCCGGGATCCCGGCCCGGGTGGTCACGGGCTATCAGGGCGGTGAATACAACCGCATGGGGGATTATCTGTTGGTGCGTCAGTCGGATGCCCATGCCTGGGCGGAAGTGTGGCTGGAAAATCGGGGCTGGGTGCGGTTCGACCCCACGGCGGCGGTGGCCCCGGAGCGCATTGAACAAGGGGTTCGAGCCGCTTTATCCGACGATGCCGGCCTGCCGGACTACATGCTGCGCAGCCTGGACTGGGGCGCCATCCGTCTACAGTTGGAACTCTGGCGGGACAGCCTGGATTACTACTGGAGCGGCTGGGTGCTCGCCTTCGGGCCGGAGCGTCAGGCAGAACTGCTGGAGCGGCTCGGCCTGGGTCGCCTGGACTGGCGGGGCATGATCACGCTGATGGTGGTGCTGATCGGTCTGGTGGTACTGGTGTTCGCGGCGATCTTCCTGTGGCGCAACCGCTTGCCCGTGGCTGATCCCTTGTCACTGGTGTATCGCCGGTTCTGTCGCCGCCTGGGCCGCCGAGGACTGACCCGGGCACCTCATGAGCCACCCATGGCCTTTGCACAACGGGTGAGCCGCGAGCGTCCCGATCTGGCGGACCCCGTAGTGGCATTCACACAAGAGTACGTGGCACTGAGGTATGGCAGCCGGCCGGATCCTGAGCGGTTCCGTCGTCTGCGGCGGTTGTTGAGGGAAGTGCGTCCTCGGCGAACACGGCAATAGCGCCTCTCGCCTTTGGGGGAGGGGAAGAAATGGCAACGCGGCCGCCGTTCCCCTCATCCCCGACCCTTCTCCCCTGAGGGGAGAAGGGAGCTTTCAGACTAAACAAGAGAGCCCCTCTCCCCTCAGGGGAGAGGGGTCGGGGTGAGGGGCAGGAGGGGCACAACATCAGGTAGAACCCCCTACGCCGGAATCCGCTCCCCCTCCGGCGCGGCGGGTTCACCCACCTCGACGGCTGCCCCCCCCTTGCGGCGGTAATCATCAATGGCCGCCTTGATGGCATCCTCGGCCAGCACCGAACAGTGGATCTTCACCGGTGGCAGCGCCAGTTCCTCGGCGATCTGGGTGTTCTTGATGGAACCCGCCTCATCCAGGGTCTTGCCCTTCACCCATTCAGTGAGCAGGCTGGAGCTGGCAATGGCGGACCCGCAACCGTAGGTCTTGAACTTGGCATCCTCGATCACGCCAGCGTGATTGACCTTGATCTGCAGTTTCATCACATCGCCGCAGGCGGGGGCGCCTACCATACCGGTGCCCACGGAGGCATCCCCCTTGTCCATTGCCCCCACGTTGCGGGGATTTTCATAATGGTCGAGCACTTTGTCGCTATAGGCCATGTTCTATCACCTCTTCGTTCGCGCGTGTGTCAGGCCTCAATGGGCCACCCACTCCACGGATTTCAGATCGATCCCGTCCTGGTGCATTTCCCACAAGGGAGACAGGTCACGCAGTTTCTGCACTGCCGCCTTCACCAGCGAGATCGTATGGTCCACTTCCTCCAGGGTGGTGTAACGCCCCACGGAGAAGCGGATGGAACTGTGGGCCAACTCGTCATCCCGGCCCAGGGCGCGCAGCACGTAGGAGGGCTCCAGGCTGGCGCTGGTACAGGCAGAACCGGATGAAACAGCAATATCCTTCAGGGCCATGATCAGGCTTTCACCCTCCACGAAGTTGAAGGACACATTCAGGTTACCGGCCACGCGGTTTTCCAGATCGCCGTTGAGATAGACCTCCTCCATCTCGGACAGGCCCGCCCAGAGTCGATCACGCAGCATCCGCAATCGTTCGTTTTCGGTCCCCATTTCCTCTCGGGCAATACGGAAGGCCTCACCCATGCCGACGATCTGGTGCGTCGCCAGGGTGCCGGAGCGCAGCCCCCGTTCATGCCCCCCACCGTGCATCTGGGCCTCCAGACGCACCCGGGGCTTGCGGGATACGTACAGCGCACCCACACCCTTGGGACCATAGCTCTTGTGAGCGGAAAAACTCATCAGGTCCACGGGCAGCCTGGAGAGGTCCAGCTCCACCTTGCCGGTGGACTGGGCGGCATCCACATGGAAGACAATCCCGCGTGAACGGGTCAGGTTGCCAATGGCCTCCAGGTCCTGGATGACGCCAATCTCGTTATTCACATGCATGATGGACACCAGAATGGTGTCATCCCGAAGCGCGGCCTCGAGCTTATCCAGATCAATCAGGCCGCTGGGGTCCGGTTCCAGATAGGTCACTTCGAAACCTTCACGTTCCAGTTGGCGACAGGAATCCAGTACCGCCTTGTGTTCGGTCTTCAGGGTGACGATATGGCGTCCTTTCTTCTGATAGAAATGGGCAGCCCCCTTGATGGCCAGGTTATCGGCCTCGGTGGCACCACTGGTCCAGATGATCTCCCGGGGGTCGGCGCCTACCAGGGCGGCCACATGTTCGCGGGCCTGTTCCACGGCCTGCTCCGACTCCCAGCCGAAGCTGTGGGAGCGAGAGGCCGGGTTGCCGAAGGTTCCTTCCCGGGTCAGAAAACGGCTCATGGTCTCAGCGACCCGCTCGTCCATGGGCGTGGTGGCGGCGTAGTCCAGATAGATGGGCAGTTGCAAGGCCATGATTCCTCCTCAGGCGGCGGTGCGGCGGAAGATGAAGTGCTGGTGGGCACGCTGATGCTGGGCATCCTGACGTTGAGCCACCTGCTGCACCTCCGGACGGTTGGAGAATTGGTCCAGCGTGATACCGTCCAGAAAGCTGTACAACTGCTCACTCAGGTCGTCCCACAGCTGGTGGGTGAGGCAGCGCTCGCCATCCTGACAGGTGCCCTTGCCAGCGCAACGGGTCATGGTCACGTTTTCGTCAACGGCGCTGATGATGCGCGCCACGGTGATCTCATCCGACGGCCGCGACAGCCGATAGCCACCGCCCGGGCCACGAACCCCTTCCACCAGACCGTTCTTGCGCAGCTTGGCGAAGAGTTGCTCCAGATAGGACAGGGAGATCCCCTGGGATTGGGAAATGTCTGCCAGGGTGACCGGGCCGATCTTGTCATGGATGGCCAGGTCCAGCATGGCGGTCACTGCATAACGGCTTTTCGTCGAGAGTTTCATGACGGGCCCCTTCCTCGGTTGTCAGGCTGCTTAATTCCTGAGCTAACTAGTCAGGATTTAGACTGGTTTTACGATAACCTAGTAAAGAAGTCAAGAATTAGGGCAAAAAAAACCACCCCCATATCAGAAACGATGCCCTTGGCGCAAACAGTAACCCAGCCACTTGAAGAGGAAGCGATTGAAACGCCAGCGGCACTGCAGGGCCTGCCAGTCGGGATGGTCCCCCAGACTCACCTCCTCGCCTGTACATCGACTGTGACGGCCCAGCACCTCCACCTGTCGCGCATCGTGATACACCCTCACCCTCAGGTTGGGGCTGCGGCGTGCGGAACGATCCCCATCCGCATCAAAGTGGTAGGTGAGCAGCAGTGTGGTGGTGTAGGGACAGCACTCCAATACCTCCAAGTGCAGATCCATGACGCCGGGCACATGGGACACCCGAGGAGATGCCAGCGACTGGGGCTCGGGGCACAGCTGCCGCAGGCGAATGTAGTTCACCTCATACAGATCCATCAGCGCCGCAAAACTGCGAGGCACCGGATCCAGGTAGGCGGGCTTGGAGGCTTCGAGCAACATGGCGGGATGTTAGCACAGGGACAGGGCGCCCAGTATTTGCTAACTTTATCCCCACAATTCATGCAGGAAGGCCGATGTCCATGAAGATCCGTCGTGTGGAAACCACCCCCTTCTCCGACCAGAAACCCGGCACCTCCGGTCTGCGCAAGAAAGTGAAGGTCTTCCGGCAACCCCACTACCTGGAAAACTTCGTCCAGGCGGTGTTCGACGTGCGCCCGAGCCTCAAGGGAGGCGTACTGGTGCTGGGGGGAGATGGCCGTTACTTCAACCGTGAAGCCATCCAGATCATCCTGCGCATGGCCCTGGCCAATGGGGTGGCTCGGGTCATCGTCGGTCAGGGCGGCATCCTGTCCACACCCGCTGCCTCCTGCCTGATCCGCAAGTACAAGACGCAAGGCGGTCTCATCCTCTCGGCCAGCCACAATCCCGGTGGCCCGGAAGAGGACTTCGGCATCAAGTTCAACACTCCCAACGGCGGCCCGGCCCCCGAAAAGGTGACGGGGGAGATCCATGAGCGCGCCTGCGAGATCACCCACTACCGCATCGCCGACATCCCGGATCTCGACCTGGACACCCCCGGACGCACCACGGTGGGCCCCATGGTGGTGGCGGTGGTGGATTCGGTGAACGATTATGCCGAACTGATGCAGTCCCTGTTCGATTTCGACCGCATGCAGGCCCTGTTCAAGGAAGATCGGTTCTCCATGCGCTTTGATGCCATGCACGCGGTGACCGGCCCCTATGCGCGCCGCATTCTCGAGGACATGCTCGGCGCCCCGGCCGGTACCGTGATGAACGGGCAGCCCCTGGAAGATTTCGGCAAGGGGCATCCCGATCCCAACCTGGTGCACGCCAAGGGGCTGGTGGACACCCTGTTCAGGGACAATGGACCCGACTTCGGCGCGGCTTCCGACGGCGACGGGGACCGCAACATGATCCTGGGACGACACTTCTTCGTCACCCCAAGCGACAGCCTGGCGGTGCTGGCTGCCAATGCCCACCATGTGCCCGGCTATGCCAAGGGCATCCGCGGCATCGCCCGCTCCATGCCCACCAGCCAGGCAGCGGATCGGGTGGCCGAGAAAATGGGCATCGAATGCTTCGAAACCCCTACCGGCTGGAAGTACTTCGGCAACCTGATGGATGCCGGTCGGGTCACCCTGTGCGGCGAGGAAAGCTTTGGCACCTCTTCGGATCATGTACGGGAAAAGGACGGTCTGTGGGCCGTGCTGTTCTGGCTCAACCTGCTGGCCGTGCGGGGTGAGTCGGTGGCGGACATCGTGCGTGATCACTGGCGCCAGTTCGGGCGCGATTTCTACACCCGGCACGACTACGAGGGTGTGGATGCCGCTCAGGCCGAGGCGGCCATGAACCAGGTACGTGGGCAACTGACCGCACTCAAGGGTCGCCGCTTCGGCGACTTCACTGTTGCCCAGGCCGATGATTTTGCTTACACGGACCCGGTGGACGGCTCGGTGGCCGAGGGTCAAGGCCTGCGGGTGCTGTTCGAGGGCGGTGCACGGCTGGTGTTCCGGCTCTCCGGCACCGGGACGGCGGGTGCCACGCTACGACTGTATGTGGAGCGCCATGAAGCGGATCCGGCGCGCCACGGAGAAGACACCCAGGAAGCCCTGGCGCCCCTGATCGGGATTGCTGAGGAGATTGCGGGCATCCAGACTCACACGGGCCGCGAAACGCCCAGCGTCATTACCTGAGCCAGCATTCCCGGTAAACGGCTAAAAGTATATAATTCAAGGGAATTTTACGATCCCGCCTTGCGGTGCGCTGGCAGACCTGCTATCTATAAGCGGATTTGATGCAGCGCGACATTTCGGATGCCCACCCGGGGACCTCTCCTCGGGCGGGCTGCATCCACCCTGTCAGTATCTCCAAGCGAACGCTGTGCCTCCGCCCGCTGTCGGTCATTCCACTCCGGGCGATCAGGCATTCACCGTTAACCGCCCCCTGATCGGGCGCACCCAGGCGGAGCCGTCGATCCATGCCAAACGATAACCGACCGTTATCACCCCACCTGCAGGTGTACAAGCCGCAGCTGACATCGATCCTCTCGATCTTTCACCGGGCTACCGGCGCCATACTCAGCCTGGCCAGCCTCCTCCTGATCTACTGGCTCGTCTCCCTGGCCTCGGGTCCGGAGGCCTTTGCCCGCGCCGAAGCCTTGCTGCATAGCGGATTCGGACTGTTTGTCCTGTTCGGTGTCACCCTCTCCCTGTTCTACCACCTGGGCACGGGCATCCGACATCTGATCTGGGACACCGGGCGTGGCCTGGAGATCAAGCAGGTCTACCTGAGCGGCATCCTTGCACTGGTGGCCACCCTTATTCTCACGGCGATCTTCTGGATCTTCGTGCTTATCTGATCGGGGAAAGCATCATGAGTCTTCGCACACCATTGGGGCAGGCACGCGGACTGGGTTCCGCCAAAGATGGCACCCATCACTGGTTTGCCATGCGCCTGAGTTCCATCGCCATGGTACCGCTGATGCTGTGGCTGATCTTCAGCCTGGGCAGCCTGGCTGGTGCCGGCTTTGCAGCCACCACCGCCTGGGTGGCGGCCCCCCTGAACACTGTATTGCTGATCCTGGCCGTGGGGACGCTGTTCCACCATGCCCACATGGGGCTGCAGGTCATCATAGAGGACTACGTGCACAGCGAAGGCATCAAGTTCGCAAGCCTCATCGCCGTGAAATTCCTCATGTTGCTGCTGGCGGTCACCGGGATCGTCGCCATACTGCGCATTGCTTTCGGGAGCTGATTGATGAAGGGCGACTACAAGATAATCGACCATGCCTACGACGTGGTGGTGGTCGGTGCCGGCGGCGCCGGCCTGCGGGCCACCTTCGGCATGGCGGAAAAGGGCCTCAAAACGGCCTGCGTCACCAAGGTTTTCCCCACCCGCAGCCACACGGTGGCAGCCCAGGGGGGCATTTCCGCGGCCCTGGGCAACATGGGCGAGGACGACTGGCGCTGGCATATGTACGACACGGTCAAGGGCTCTGACTGGCTCGGTGACCAGGACGCCATCGAATACATGTGCCGTGAGGCCGCCCCGGCCATCATCGAACTGGAACACTATGGCGTGCCCTTCTCCCGCACCGAGGACGGCAAGATCTATCAGCGCCCCTTCGGTGGCATGACCACCCGCTTCGGTGAAGGCCGCGCTCAGCGCACCTGTGCTGCCGCCGACCGCACCGGCCACGCCATCCTGCACACCCTGTATCAGCAGGCCCTGGCCCATCAGGCCGAGTTCTATATCGAACACTTTGCCACCGACCTGATCATGGACGGTGACACCTGCCGAGGCGTACTGTCCCTCGACCTGGTGAACGGCACGCTGCACCGTTTCAACGCCCACCTGGTGGTGCTGGCCACCGGGGGTTACGGGCGCAGCTACTTCTCCTGCACCTCGGCCCACACCTGCACCGGCGACGGCATGGGCATGGCGCTGCGCGCCGGTCTGCCCATGCAGGACATGGAATTCGTGCAATTCCACCCCACCGGTGTCTATGGCGCCGGCTGCCTGATCACCGAGGGCGTTCGCGGCGAGGGCGGCTATCTCACCAACGCCAAGGGTGAGCGGTTCATGGAACGCTACGCCCCCAATGCCAAGGATCTGGCCTCCCGTGACGTGGTCTCCCGCTCCATGACCGTGGAGATCAACGAAGGCCGCGGTGTGGGCGCCAAGCAGGATCACATCCACCTGCACCTGGAACACCTGGGGCCGGAAGTCATCAATGAGCGCCTGCCGGGCATCGCCGAGACCGCGCGCATCTTTGCCGGCGTGGACGTGAGCAAGGAACCCATCCCGGTACTGCCCACAGTGCATTACAACATGGGCGGCATCCCCACCAATTACCGTGGTGAGGTGGTTACCCTCAAGGATGGCAACCCGGATCATATCGTGCCGGGCCTCATGGCTATCGGTGAAGCGGCGTGTGTTTCGGTGCATGGCGCCAACCGTCTGGGATCCAACTCCCTGCTGGACCTGGTGGTGTTTGGTCGTGCCGCTGCCATCCGCGCCAGCGAAATCGTCAGCGACATCGGCGCCGCCGTCAAACCCCTGCCTGACGGTGCCGCCGACAAGGCCCTGGAACGCCTGGACCGCCTGCGCTACGCCGATGGGGCACGCTCCACCGCCTCCATCCGCGATGACATGCAGCAGTGCATGCAGCGCTACGCTGCCGTGTTCCGCACCGGCGAAACCCTGCAGCAGGGCTGTGATCGCATGGACGAGGTCTTCACCTCCTTCGGCGATGTGCGCGTGACCGATCGTTCCCTGATCTGGAACTCGGACCTGGTGGAAACCCTGGAGCTGGACAATCTGCTGGGCTGTGCCGTGAGCACCATCCGCTCGGCGGTCAATCGCCCCGAGAGCCGTGGCGCCCACGCTCGCGAGGACTGCCCCGACCGGGATGACGACAACTGGATGAAGCACACCCTGTCCTGGGTGGACGACCAGGGCAAGGTCCGGCTCGACTACCGCCCGGTGCATCTGTACACCCTCAGCGACGATGTGGACGTCGTGCCGCCCAAGGCACGGGTCTACTGATCCGCGGACTCAGGAGAACGCAAGACCATGGCTCAGTTCATACTGCCCATCAAATCCCGGGTGCAAAAGGGTAAGACCTTTAAGGCCGAGGGTGCTTCCAGCACGAATATCAAGCGCTTCGTGATCTATCGCTGGAATCCGGATACGGACGACAATCCGCGCCTGGATACCTACGAAGTGGATCTGGACGCCTGTGGTCCGATGGTGCTCGACGCCATTATCAAGATCAAGGACGAGATCGACCCCACCCTGTCCTTCCGTCGTTCCTGCCGCGAGGGGATCTGCGGGTCCTGTGCCATGAACATTGATGGCACCAACACCCTGGCCTGCACCAAGGCCATCGAGGACATCAAGGGCGATGTGCGCATCTACCCGCTGCCGCACATGAACGTGGTCAAGGATCTGATCCCGGACATGACCCACTTCTACGCCCAGTACGCCTCCATCAAACCCTGGATCCGCACTCAGACGCCGCCGCCCCCGGACAAGGAACGCCTGCAGTCGGTGGAAGACCGGGCCAAACTGGACGGTCTGTACGAATGCATTCTGTGTGCCTGCTGTTCCACCTCCTGCCCCAGCTATTGGTGGAACGGAGATCGCTACCTGGGCCCGGCCATCCTGCTGCAGGCTCAGCGCTGGATCGTCGACAGCCGCGACGAGGCCACCGGCGAGCGCCTGGACGAACTGGAAGACCCCTTCAAGCTCTACCGCTGCCATACCATCATGAATTGCACCCGTACCTGCCCCAAGGGACTGAACCCGGGCCAGGCCATCGCGGAGATCAAGAAAAAGATGGTCTTGCGCAAGTGATGCACGCATGAGCGAGCTTTCCCGACTGCGCTGGCGTTGCCGGCGCGGCACCAAGGAGCTGGACCTGATGCTGGAGGGCTTTGTGCTTACCCAGGGGGAAACCCTGTGCGCCGAGGATCTGGATCGCTTCGAGCAGGTGCTGGATCAACAGGATGATGACCTGCAACGCTGGTTGCTGTATGGCGAGCCGGTGGAGGTGGAAGCGATCCGGGGGATGATTCAGCGGGTTCGGGAGCACTTCCTGAATCACTGAGGCCCCGGGCTTTCCGGGGCCTGGGCATTCGCGGCCAGGGGCCGCTCCCACGGGGGACTCAGAAGGTATTGACCACCTGGGCCACCCCGGGCACTCGGGCGCGCACCAGGCGCTCCACCACCTGCTTGAGATCCAGCGCGGATCGGGGGCAACCCACGCAGGCGCCCTTGAGGCGAACCCGCACGGTGCGATCCTCGATGTTCACCAGCTCAATATCGCCACCATCCTGCATGAGGATGCGCCGAGCCTCCTCCACTGCCAGTGCCACCTGCTCGAACGCCACGGGGCCGTCAGTGGGCAGGATTTCCTGCTCCCGCGCCGCCAGTGTCTGGGCGCGATCCAGGCGCAGGGCCAACTCCGTGTCCACCTCTTCGATGGCGTCCAATTCTGCCTCGCTGTACACATGACCGAGATCCGGATGCAGTAGCACCTCCAAGGGTTTGGATTCATCGGCCATCAGCACCCTCCCGCCGGGACCACCGGCTTGTCAGTCGAGTCAGCATACCCGCTCCCCCGCCCTGGGTCACCGACACCGTTGCACCCGCAACCCCCGCCCTGAGTCGAACCCTGAGATGCCGAAAATCGTCTGCATCCAGGGCATCCGCCATCAGCGGCAGACGATGATAGCGGCCGCGCTCACAACGCATGGACAGCAGTACCAGTCGGGGAAGCACCACCGTGTCCGGCAGTATGCACACCATGACATGCGCCTCACCAGCCTGCCTTATCCACCACTGTCCATCACCATCACAGCCCAGCACGTCGATACGTGCACCATGCCCGAGCATCTTGGCCAGCAGGCCACCCAGCAGCAATATCACCAATCCTGCCTTGACGGCCATCGGTGCACCACTGATGAGTACCGTTCCTGCCGCGGCCCAATACATGGCCCTCATGACCCGGCCCGCCCACTTCGAGGGGTTCACCATCACGTAAAGCGCTTTATTGTCCCGCTTCCTGTCCACGATCAATCATCCCTGTTGACACCCAAGGCACCCCCCGCGCAATGTCCTCATGCGGAGCCTGGGAACCCGACCGACATGGGGCCTCCGACTCCGTCCGGCGTGAACAGCCAGAAGAATGCCCTGGGGGGTGCACCATACCTTATCTTTTTACTGGGCTAACAACCAGTTAAAGTCTTCCAAGGTGCAGCATACGCGGCGATTCTTGTGCATAATGTGCATGCCGGATAGCATCATAAAAACTGCGACTCAGTGGAGCAATCAACGTGCGGTCGTCCAAGGACGCCGCGGGCTAACCGCCGCTGCGGATCCCCGTCTGGGCGCGGGGCCATCGGCGGCCTATCTGCAGGAGATATCTATGTCATCATCAGAGATAGCCGCGAATTTACGCGACTTCATTACACTCGGTGGAAATGTCCTCACCGTGGCCGGTTTCGTCGGCGCTGGTCTACTGGGCTTCTGGTTCGGCCGTCAGCAGGGCGATGCGGGCCGCGTGCTGGAACTGCAGTCCGAGGTGGAAAATCAGCGCCGCAAGCTGGAAAGCTACCGATCACAGGTGAACAGGCACTTCGAGAAGACCGCCACCCTGTTCACGGGAATGGCCCGTTCCTACCGCGACCTCTACGAGCACCTGGTGGATAGCTACGACCGCCTGGGCGAGGGGCCCTCACAACAGTTCCTGCCGCGTCGCGCTTCGGCCCTGCTGGAGTTGTCCCGCGAGGAACAGCGCCGCGCCATCCCGAGCACTGCCCGCCCAGCTCAGCCTGAACCCAAGCCTGAACCCAAGCCGGCCGCAGCCGCTCCGCAGCAGGCCGCCAAACCGCAGCCCCAGGCCAAACCGGCCGCCCCACAGGCTCAGGCCAAACCCCCGCAGAAGCCGGCTGCCACCGCTGCCAAGGCCACTGATCCGCGTGGCGCCACCGCCTTCAAACCGGAACAGCAGGCTGCCAAGCCCGCCGCAACCGCCGCCAAACCGGCAGCTGCCAAGCCTGCGGCGCCCGCCAAGCCCGCCGCAACAGCCAAACAGCCCGCTGCCGCCGCGGCCAGAGCGGCGCAAAAGCCCGGTACCGCGGGCAAGCCTGATCCGCGCGGCGCCACGGCGTTCAAGCCCGAGGCCCAAAAACCGGCAGCCAAGCCGCAACCGACCCGACCCGCTGCCGCCAAGCCGGCTCCCAAGCCTGCTGCTGCACCAAAGCCCGCGGCTGCCCAGGCCAGCCGCCCCGCACAGCGCAGCACCATGACCTTCAGACCCGCAGGTAAGCCCGGCACCATTCCCGGCGCCACCGGCGTCCTGAAGGAGCCTGGCCAGCCCGACCGCATCCGTGTCAAGGGTGGCAAGGGCCGCAGAAAGTAAGTAGACCAACCGGTCTGATCGGGCTAGCAAGGCCCGTGGAAGCGAGGCCCCGCACTGTCGGGGCCTCGTTTCGTTCAGGCTTCGCTCTGGTTACGCAGAGGCCGACTGGCGAGAACGCCATTGCATGGTCAGTTCGTCCTTGCCCATCTCCGCATGCTCATGCCGTTCCAGCACTTCGAACCCATGGTGTCGCAAAAATGCCACGGCACGATCATTATCGGCGAATACCGCCGCCTCCAGGGCCGGGCGACGGTCTTTTACAAAATCCAGTAATCGGCTCCCCAGGCCTACACCCTGGCAACAGGTAGCTACCATCACCTCCAACCGTGACGCCTGCAACCAGCAAAACCCCCGCACCTCGCCCCCTTGCTCCAGCACCCAGATCTCTGCCTCCTTTGGTGGCGCATCCGGCATCTGCTCCACCTGCTGTTCCCAGAACTCCCGTGGCAGAAACCAGTGGGCCTGGGCTGCGGACTCCAGGCGGATTTGCCTGATATCGGCAAAGTCGTCTGCGGTTGCTTCACGAATCATGGATGCTCTCCGGCGAGATAGGTCCTCGCGATTCTGAACGATGGCCTGTGTGATTTGGTCGTAACAGTGTATCGAGGAACGCAGCCCCCCTGCCATCCCCGATGCAGTACCAGGTCATCATGGCAACCGGTTGTGGTAGTGGCTTTATGCCGGGCCTCCTTAGTAAGATGACACCCCTGAATTGAACCCTGTCAAAGAGGCATAGACTCCGATGAAACCCGAGTGGAAGGACTTCCTGCTACAGGCGGGTGCCGAGATGGATGAGCAGCGCGTCTCGGATTTCGGCAACCCGGAGCGGGAAATGAGCGTGGCGATCACCGGCGATGTGATCTGTGACCTGTCCCATCACGGGCTGATTGGCGCCTACGGGGAGGAGACCGTTCAGTTCCTTCAAGGCCAACTCAGCAACAATGTGCCGGAAGTGGACGAACGCACCAGTCGCATGGGTGCCTATTGCAGCCCCAAAGGACGCATGCTGGCCAACTTCCGGCTCTTCAAACGCGGCGAAACCTACTACCTGCGTCTGCCCCGGGAACAGGTTCAATCAACACTCAAGCGTTTGTCCATGTTCATCCTGCGCGCCAAGGTTACGTTGGAGGACGCTGATGACGCCCTGGTGCGGATCGGGGTCTCCGGCCCGCATGCGGTGGAACAACTCCAGGCAGCACTGGGCAAGGCCCCACCGGAAGCAGTGGATCAAGTCACTCAGGAACGGGGGCTCACGGTGGTCCGGGTGCCTGGCCTGCACCCGCGCTTCGAGATCTATGGGGAACTGGATGCCGTGACCCGGCTGTGGCAGAACCTGAGCGTCCGTTCGGCGCCGGTGGGTGCCGATCGCTGGGGGCTCCTGGATGTGATGTCCGGTGTGCCGCACGTGTACCCGCAGACGGTCGAGGCCTTCCTGCCACAGATGGCCAACCTGCAATTACTGGGAGGCGTCAGCTTCAACAAGGGCTGCTTCCCGGGTCAGGAAGTGGTGGCCCGTACCCAGCACCTGGGCAAGCTCAAACGCCGCATGTACCGCCTGCACCTGCCGGTAAATCAAGCACCGCCCCCGGGGGCCACGTTGCATGACGCCTCCGTGGACGCCACACAACCGGTGGGACGTATCGTGGAAGCCTATCCCCACCCCGATGGCGGCGTGGAGGCTCTGGCGGTGTTACAAGTCGCCAGTGCCGAGGCGGGTGAACCTCGCCTGGAATCAACCAGCGGGCCCGCCGCCAGGGTCCAGCCGCTACCCTACTCATTCGATCTGGCTGCGGCCACTTGAGACCGGATCGGAGGACACCGTGAGATTCCTCTTCTTCCTTTTCGTCATCATCCTGCTGCTGTTGTGGGCGGCCTTCTACAGCCGCCCCAACAGTCGCAAGCTCTCCAACACCCTGTATGGCACGGCAGCCTTCCTGGCGGTGTTATTCGTGGCAGGGTACCTGCGATGGGTCTGACGGGCTTTAACGCCCCTTCTTCACGTGGCGCATCATCCGCTTGCGCTTGTGCTGCTGACGCGGCGTAAGGGTGTTGCGCTTGTCCTTGTAAGGATTGTCGCCGGTGCGAAACTCCATACGAATGGGCGTACCCACCAGTTGCAGGTGCTGGCGGAAGTAGTTGGTCAGGTAGCGTTTGTAGCTGCCGGGCAATTGATCGGTCTGGTTCCCGTGAATGACGATCACCGGCGGGTTGCGGCCGCCCTGGTGGGCGTAGCGCAGCTTGATGCGACGCCCCCGCACCAACGGTGGCTGATGCTCGGTCACGGCCTTCTCCAGCAGGCGGGTGAGCAGCGAAGTGCCCATGTCCGCACTGGCGGATTCGTGGGCGCGTTGCACCGCCCCGAACAAATCCCCCACCCCACTGCCGTGCAACGCCGAGATGAAACGCTTCTCGGCAAAATCCAGGAACGGCAGCTTCAATGACAACTCCATGCGCACCCGCTCGCGATCATCCTGTGTCAGCCCATCCCACTTATTGATGGCCAGCACCAGGGAACGACCCGCCTCCATCACCATGCCCAGCAGGTGGGCATCCTGCTCGGCGATCCCCTGACGAGCATCCAGCAGAAAAATCACCACATGTGCAGCCTCGATGGCTTGCAGGGTCTTGACGACGGAAAACTTCTCCACGGTCTCATGCACCCGCGCACGACGCCGCACACCGGCGGTGTCGATCAAGGTGTAGATCCGCTCATCACGCTCGAAGGGCACATAGACACTGTCCCGCGTGGTGCCCGGCAGCGCCGTGGCCAGTACCCGCTCTTCCCCCAGGATGCGATTGATCAAGGTGGATTTGCCCGCATTGGGACGCCCGACAAAGGCAATGCGAACACCGGGCCAGCGCTCCTCGTCTTCCTCCCGGGCCTCCGCTTCCGGCAGCAGATCCCGTACCCGCTCCATCAGGCGATTGACCCCCCGGCCATGGGCGGCAGCGATGGGCACCGGCGTGCCCAGACCCAGGGAGAAAAAGTCGGTGGCGGCACTGTTGGCATCAATACCGTCGGTTTTGTTGAGCACCAGCAGCAACTGCTTATTGAAGCCACGCAGTTCCTCGGCAATGGTCTGATCAGCGGCACTCAGCCCTTCCCGGCCATCCACCAGAAACAACACCACATCAGCCTCGCGAATGGCCTGCAAGGTCTGCTGGGCCATGAGGGTATCCAGGGTCTCGGCCTCGCCGCTCAGTCCCCCCGTATCCACCACCATGTAGCCAAATTCACCCACACGACCGATGCCATACTGGCGATCCCGGGTGAGCCCCGGCATATCGGCCACCAGGGCATCCCGGGAGCGGGTGAGTTGGTTGAAGAGGGTGGATTTACCCACGTTGGGACGCCCCACCAGGGCGATGACCGGATTCATCTCAGTTCTCCGATGGCAGGGTGAAGGCGCTCAGGCGCCCTCCCCGGCCCAGGGTATACATCACCCCGTCGCGCACCTGGGGCACGCCCATGATGCCTTGATGATCTCCCCGGGCACGCCCCACCAGGGCGCCATCCTCAGGAGAGATCCAGTGTAGATAACCTTCGTAATCGCCCACCACCAGGTGCTCTCCCAGAACCACGGGCAGGGTCACCCGACGCAGGCGCAAACGGTCCTGTTGCCACAGGGTGGCACCATTACGGCGATCCAGGGCCCAGACATGACCCTCGCTATCGGTGAGAAACAGCATTTGACCCGCCAACGAGACCCCTCGATAGGACGATAGATCCCGTTGCCACAGAACTCGCCCATCGGACAAGGCCAGTGCCATGACCCGGCCTTGGTAACCCGCGGCATACAGCACGCCATCCTCCACCGCCAGCGCGCCATCCACATCGGCCATGCGCTCCAACTCCGAGCGACCACTGGGGGTGGATACCGTCGCTTCCCAGAGTCCGTTGCCCCGGCCGAGGCCGAGCATGACCACCCGTCCATTATCAAACCCCGCCGCTACGCGACCGGAAAGCATCAGCGGTGCCCCCGTTCCCCGCAGGCTCAGGGCGGGCGTGGTGCGCCCTGCGGTCCAGCCTGTCTCACCGGTACGCGCATCCAGGGCATGCAAGCGGCCATCGTTGGTACGAAAGATCACGGCCCCCTGGTCCACGCGGGAGATGCCCTGGACTTCGCTGGTGAGGGTGCGTCGCCACAACTCGTCCCCGGTTTCAAGACTCAGGGCGATAGCGTGCCCCTTGCCCGTCCCCACAATGACCCGGTCCCCGCCGCCGCTCACGCCGGCGGTGATGGGTTCATTCAGGTTCACCTGCCACAGACGGTCGCCGTCATCCAGCGCATGGGCGCTCACGCGCCCATGCGCATCCACGGCCACCACGGACTCCGGCCCCAGGAAAGGAGACAATTGCAGGTACTGTCCATCCGATCCGGCGCCGGTATTGCGGGACCAGAGCCCCTGCGGCTCCAGCGTCGCCTCGAATTCCGGCAGGGGTGCCGGTGGCTCGGACGTATCGCTGCTCCACAGACCACACCCGGTGAGCAGGGCGGCGGCCAGCAACAGCACCAGGATTCTTTCACAGGCTTTCATCCAGACCCTCACAATCCTCACTGGGCACCCGTTGCATCAGCTTCACTCAGGTCATCCCGTTTCATGCGCAGATAATCCGCCACACCTGCGGAGGCAAGGATGGCTCGATCGTAGGCCGCCCGTGCCTCCGTGGGCTCGTCGAGCCCCCGATGGGCATCACCGCGCAGTTCCTCCACCAGGGCCAGAAAGCCTTCCGGTATCTCACCATCCAGGGTATCCAGGGCATCCTGATAGCGGCCATCGGCAATGAGCACTCGTGCCAGTCGCGCCCGGGCCAGATGCTTCTGATCATCGTGACGGGTGCGGTCAATCACCCAACGCAGATGCGTCTCGGCGCCTTCCAGATCCTCGGCCTCAGCCGCCATTCGGGCCAGATCCAGGGCCGCCAGCATGGCGTAGGGTGTGCCCTGGAAATCCTCCTTCAGCATCCGACCCTGCTCGGAGGCAGCCTCGGCATCCACGCGGGCCAGGCCCTGCATGGAAAGGTAGATCTCGGAAGCCTGGATGGACTGGTTCTCCACGTAGCCGGTCCACATCCTCCAGCCCACGAGGCTGCCAATCCCCAGCAGCAGGCCCAGGATCATCGCCGTGCCATTCTCGCTCCACCATTTCTTGATGGCCTCAATGCGGTCCTCATCGGTGGGTTGTGACATCAATCATTCTCCGTCGGTCTAGTTTCAGCCGTGGCCAGGTCCAGAGCCTGGGCCAGATGGTGTGCCAGCGCTTCCTGGGTCACGGTGTGCTGTTCAGTCTGCCCTTCCCGCAACGGCTTGACGGTCACCCGGCCTTCGGCCAGTTCAGTCTCACCCAGGATCAGGGCCAGCTGGGCGCCGCTGCGATCCGCCCGGCGCATCTGCGCCTTGAAGCCGCCGCCACCGCAGTTCATCTGCAGACGCAGGCCAGGAAATTGGTCACGCAGCTGCTCGGACAGTTCCACCCCGGCCGAGCCGGTACCCTCCCCGGCCAGCATGAGGTAGACATGGGGCGACGGGGCCATTGGCAGACCGCCGTCAGCTTCCAGCAGGCTCAACAGGCGTTCGATGCCCATGGCGAACCCGGCTGCCGGCGTGTGACGCCCGCCCAGCTGTTCCACCAGGCCATCGTAGCGGCCACCCGCGCAGACGGTGCCCTGGGCACCCAAGGCGTCGGTGATCCACTCGAACACGGTGCGGCAGTAATAGTCCAGCCCCCGCACCAACCGCGGATTGATGGTGAACGGCACATCCGCTGCACGCAGCAGGCACTGGAGCTGCTCGAAGTGTTCTCGCGACGATGCATCCAGATGATCCAGCAGGCTCGGGGCCTCCTGAATCATCGCTCGCATCTGAGGATTCTTGCTATCCAGGATACGCAGTGGATTGGTCTCCAGACGCTGCCGCGCATCGTCATCCAGTACCTCCGCATGGGCCTTGAAATAATCCACCAAGTGCTCACGGTAGGCGGCGCGCGCCTCGCTGGAGCCCAGGGTGTTGATTTCCAGGCGTACGTTGCGAAGCCCGAGACGTCGCCACAGGCGAGCAGTCAGGAGAATCAATTCGGCATCAATATCCGGCCCTTCCATGCCGAAGGCCTCCACGCCGATCTGATGAAACTGCCGATAGCGGCCCTTCTGGGGGCGCTCATGGCGGAACATGGGGCCGGCATACCACAAACGCTGCTGCTGGTTGTGCAACAGGCCGTTCTCCACGCCGGCGCGCACGCAGCCGGCCGTGCCCTCGGGACGCAGGGTCAGGCTATCGCCGTTGCGATCCTCGAAGGTATACATCTCCTTTTCGACAATATCCGTGACCTCGCCAATGGACCGGGCAAACAGATCCGTCTGTTCGACGATGGGCATGCGGATTTCCTGATAGCCGTAACTGCTCAGGGTCTCGCGCACCTGTGCCTCAAACCACTGCCAGGCGCCCGTTTGTTCTGGCAGGATGTCATGCATCCCGCGGATGGATTTGATCTGCCTACTCATTCACTGTCCGAAAACTGGATGGGTCAAGAAAATTGGGGATGGTTGGAGGATCAGGGGTTGGCCGGCCTTCGCCTTCAAGAGCCACCCACGGTGAAGCGCGCGGTGTTGTCGCTGCGTACCCGGCCTTCCAACTCAACGGGCCGGTGATTGTATTCCAGACGCACGCCCGGCGCGTTGCCCAGGAAGACGCGGATGGGGGTGGCCCCCTCAATGCGGCGCTCACTGCCCTGGCGCATGAGGCCCACCAGCAGGCGGCCACCGTCGGCGCCGGAGATTTCCACCCAGGAGTCCTCTTCAAAGCGCAATTCCAGCCGCCCCTGCCCCGGGGGCAGGTCCGGGGGGGCGCGTTCCTGGTCCTGCTCCTGGGCCTGGGGCACCGGCTCCGGAGGCGCCGACGCAGGCTCGGGCTCAACCGATGCCGAAGGGGCCTGGGGCTCCAGCGAGGCGAGTCGCTCCGGGGACTCCGGTGGGGCGTTGACAGGTGGCTGTGACGATTCCCTGAGGGAAGGCGACGACAGGAGGGGCTCTGGCTCATCACCCGGAACATCCTGGACGCCTGAGGGTGCAGACGCCGTCGCATCCGTCTGCTGGGGGGAGGACCCCAGGGTGCTCACATACCAGACCACGGCACCGAGCACGCCGGCCAGCAGCAGTCCCACCAGCGCGATCCAGGTCCCACTCACAGAGGCCCGCTGCAGTCCCGGCGGTGTCTTCGGGCGGGATTGAGCGGGACGTTCAGAGGCCACTGGACCGGGTGTCCGGGCCGTGGATCGGGGTCGCTCGGAGGCTACCTGCCCCGCTCCCTGGACACAGGCCTCATAGGCCTCCACCAGCGGTGCCGGATCGATCTCCAGTACCTTGGCCAGACCGCGTAAATAGCCGCGCACGAAGGGCGGCTCGGGGAGTGCATCGAAGCGATCCTCCTCCAGTGCGGCCATGGTTCTGGGATGCAACTGCAGGCGACTGCCCAGGTCATCCCGGGACATCTCTGCGGCCTCACGGTAACGCCTCAGCAGTTCGCCGGGCGTCACCTGTTGGTGGGATTCTGCCACATTGAAGTCATCCTGCATCTTATCGTCCGCCACGGGCTTCACGTTCCAGCACTCGTTGGGTTTCCTGGGCATCCGGGAAATCGTTCTTCAGGCGCAGGGCACAATCCCCCGAAGCGTCCCGGTTACCCAGGGCCAATTCAGCACGATAACAGACCCAGAGAATCTCCGGCGTCGGGTTCGCCACCTCCATGAGTCGCTGCACATAGGCTCGCGCCTGCAGGTAACGATCGTTCTCGTCCGCCAGACGCATCATCTCGTAGAGGGCATCGGCATGATTGGGATTGACCTCCAGGGCACGCCGGAAATACTGTTCCGCCAGTTCCTCGTCGGGATATTTGAGGGCGCAGATCCCGGCATTGGTCCAGGCCACCTCGGGGGTGGAATACAGCGGGTCTTCGGCTGCCTTGGTGAAGGCCGTTTCCGCCTCTTCCAGACGGTCCTGTCGACACAGGAAGGTGCCGTAGTTATTGCGCACCACGGCATTATCAGGGTCCAGGTCCAGCGCTCGCCGAAAATGGCGGTCGGCCTTTTCGGGTTCGCGTATGCGCTGCTGCAGTAGCGCATACGCTGCATGCACTTGGGCAGAACCTGGATCCTGCCCCAGGGCGCGTTCCAGATTGGACTTGGCCTGCTGGAGTTGATTCTGACGCATGTAGTGCAGGCCCAACTCCACGTTGACCCTGGCTGCACGGTGCTGCTGGTCCTGCACCTCCGGCGCCGCGGCACACCCGGTCAATACCAGGGCCAACAGCAGGATGGTGGCCGGAATCAGGCGCGAGACACTCATGGGGGTGTCACCCCGGAGGCATTCGGTACCTTCGCATAGCGCAGTGTACGCCGGGTGCGGTCTTCCACCCGTCCCACCAGTTGTCCGCAGGCCGCATCGATATCATCTCCGCGCGGGCGGCGTGTGATGGTGGTGTAACCGGCCTGGATGAGAATATCCCGGAAGCGGGCCAGCGCTGCCTCGCTGGAGCGTCGATAGCCGGCATCCGGGAAGGGGTTGAAGGGGATCAGGTTGATCTTGCAGGGCACGTCGCGCAACAAACGCGCCAGTTCCCGCGCATGCCCCGGGGTATCGTTGACGCCATCAATCATGACGTACTCCATGGTGACCCGGCTGTGGTGCCCGCCCTTGCCCACGTAGCGGCGACAGGCGTCCATCAGGGGCCCCAGGGGGTATTTGCGGTTGATGGGCACCAGTTCATTGCGCAGGGCATCGTTAGGGGCATGCAGGCTCAGCGCCAGGGCCACGGGCAGGGTTTCATGCAGGCGATCCATGGCGGGGATGATGCCCGAGGTACTCACGGTCACCCGGCGCCGGCTGAGGCCATAGGCATTGTCTTCCAGCATGAGGGACACGGCGCCCAACACGGGTTCGAAGTTGAGCAAGGGCTCTCCCATCCCCATGAGGACCACGTTGCTGATCACCCGGCTCTGTCCGTCTTCCGGCTGCATTCGACCGCGGGCCACCTGCAACTGGCCGATGATCTCGGCAGATGTCAGGTTACGGTTGAAGCCCTGCCGGGCGGTGGAACAAAAGCTGCAGTCCAGGGCGCAACCCACTTGGGAGGACACGCAAAGGGTGCCACGGCCGTCCTCGGGTATGAAGACGGTCTCGATGCAGTTGCCGTCGTCCAGACGCAGCAGCCATTTATAGGTGCCGTCGGCAGCAGACTGTTCCAGGACGATCTCGGGGGTACGGACTTCGGCCTCGTCGGCCAGCCAGCCACGCACGGCCTTGGAGAGGTCGGTCATGGCGGCAAAATCGGTGCAGTCGCGCTGATGAATCCACTTGAGCACCTGCACGGCTCGAAATGGCTTCTCACCCCGCTGGGCGAAGAAGTCTGTCAGTTCCTGCCGGGACATGCCCAGCAAATTGATTTTGGCCTTGTCAGTCATGGCTCGATCCACCGGCATCGGGCCGGGGTTGTGGTCGGGGGCCGGGTCCCGCCCCCCGGGCCTGCGGGCGCCGAAGGGGCGCCCGTGGCTTTGACTGCTCGGGTTCCGCGATCTTCAGCGGATACGCTTGCAGACTTCTTCGGGCTTGAAGAAGTAGGCGATTTCCTGCTTGGCGGTATCGGCGCCGTCGGACCCATGCACGGCGTTTTCATCGATGCTCACGGCAAAGTCGGCGCGAATGGTGCCGGGTGCGGCTTCCTTGGGATTGGTGGCGCCCATCAGTTCGCGGTTCTTGGCGATCGCATCCTCACCTTCCAGGGCCTGCACCATGACGGGGCCACTGATCATGAAGCTGACCAGGTCGTTGAAGAAGGGGCGTTCCTTGTGTACGGCGTAGAAGCCTTCGGCCTGTTCGCGGGTGAGCTGCATCATGCGGGCGGCGACGATGGTCAGGCCAGCCTTTTCGAAGCGGCTGTAGATCTCGCCAATCACGTTCTTGGCAACGGCGTCGGGCTTGATGATGGACAGGGTTTGTTCAACGGCCATTCGGCAACTCCAGCGATGATATAGGAAACACGAAGACGGCGGGGACCAATGGGGGCCCTCGCCGGGAGAGATGTAGAGGGGGAATATTACCCTGTGGCGGGGTGTTCAGACAATGCGGATCATGGGAGCTAATCCTCTTCTTCCATCCAGGCCAGTTGCACGGCCTCGAGGATGCGCTCACCGCAACGGGCGGGGTCGTCATCGAACTCGGGCAGGGCCATGATCCAGTTGCGCAGATCCACAAAGTTGACGTGTTTGGGGTCCACGTCCGGGTGGGCATCCTGCAGGGCGATGGCCAGGTCCAGGGTGTCGGTCCATTTCAGCGACATGGCGGCGTTCCTCCCTTAGTGTTGTTCAGACACCTGATTGAGGGTGTATTTGGGGATTTCCACCACCAGATCCTTGTCGGCCACCCGGGCCTGGCAGGACAGGCGAGAGTCGGGTTCCAGGCCCCAGGCCTTGTCCAGCAGGTCTTCCTCATCCTCGGTGGGATCTTCCAGGGAATCCATCCCCTCGCGCACGTAGACGTGGCAGGTGGTACAGGCGCAGGATTTCTCGCAGGCGTGCTCGATCTCGATGCCGTTGGCCAGGGCCACGTCGCAGATACTGGTGCCTGACTCGGCCTCGATGGAGGCCCCTTCCGGGCAGATCTCTTCATGGGGCAGGAAGATGATGTTTGGCATGTGATGCTCGGCTCCGGGGGTTATTCGAATTCTTCGACGCGATGGCCGGACATGGCCTTGCGCACGCTCTGATCCATGCGCCTGGCCACAAAGTCCTCGCTGGCCCTTTCCAGGCCTTTGATGGCAAGGGCAATAGCCTCGTGGTCCTCGCCTTCGCGGGCGGCCGCCAGTTGTTCGCGGGCATCGCGGATGTCCTTGAGTTCGTCCTGGCTGAGCAGTTCACTGTCAGCGCCCAAGGCGGAGTCCAGCGCTTCGAGAACCCGATCGGCCTCCACCTGCTGTTCACGCAGGCGCCGTGCCAGCATGTCTTCCTGGGCGTGACTGCGCGAGTCGGTGAGCATGGTCTCGATCTCGTTATCGGTGAGCCCGTAGGAGGGCTTGACCTCGATGCTGGACTGCACGCCACTGACCATCTCCCGGGCGTTGACGCTGAGCAGGCCATCGGCGTCCACCTGGTAGGTGACGCGCACCCGGGCGGCACCGGCCACCATGGAGGGAATGCCGGAGAGGGTAAAGCGGGCCAGGGAGCGATTGTGGTCCACCAGGTCGCGCTCGCCCTGAATCACGTGCAGGGCCATGGCATTCTGGCCGTCCTTGAAGGTGGTGAATTCCTGGGCACGACTGACGGGGATGGTGGTGTTGCGAGGGATGATGTGCTCCACCAGCCCCCCCATGGTCTCGATCCCCAAGGACAGGGGAATCACGTCCAGCAGCAGCATCTCGTCACCGGGCTTGTTACCGGCCAGGATGTCCGCCTGCAGGGCGGCGCCCACGGCGACCACCTTGTCGGGATCGATATCCACGCGCGGCGCACGACCGAAGAACTCGCCCACCCGTTCGCGCACGCGGGGCACCCGGGTGGACCCCCCGACCATGACCACGTCCAGGATGTCTTCGGGCTTGACCTTGGCATCGCGCAAGGCACGGCGACAGGCGGCCAGGGTCTTGTTGATCAGAGGATCGATCAGACAGTTCATCTGCTCGCAGGTGATACAGCCGGACCAGTAGTCGGAATCCGACAACGCCACCTTGAGTCTGGCCTCCTCGCGTTCGGAAAGGGCCTCCTTGACGGCACAGGCATCCATCATCAGCTGACGCATGCGATGGTGGCCGGTATCCCCTTCGATGCCCGCTTCCTGCATCATCCAGCCGGCGATGGCCCGGTCGAAATCATCGCCGCCCAGGGCGCTGTCACCCCCGGTGGCCAGCACCTCGAAGACGCCCTTATTGAGGCGCAGAATGGAGATATCGAAGGTGCCTCCGCCCAGATCAAAGACGGCAATCACGCCTTCCTGGCCCTTGTCCAGCCCGTAGGCGATGGCGGCCGCAGTGGGCTCGTTGAGCAGCCGGTAGACGTTCATGCCAGCCAGGCGCGCGGCATCCTTGGTGGCCTGGCGCTGGGCATCATCGAAATAGGCGGGCACGGTGATCACCGCACCTTCCAGCTCGCCGCCCAGGGAGGCCTCGGCCCGGGCACGCAGGGCCTTGAGGATCTCGCCGGAGACCTCCACGGGGGTGACATCGCCCTGGCGAGTGCGGATGCGCGGCACGCCGCCATCACCGGGCACAAAGTCATAAGGAACATGACCCGCCACGGTCTTGAGGTCACTCACACCGCGGCCCATGAGGCGCTTGACGGAAGAAAGGGTGTTCAGCGGATCCAGGGCCGAATAGCCGCGGGCCTCCTGCCCCACTTGGGGCGGCCCCTGATCGGGGTAATGCACCACCGAGGGCATGAGGTGGCGACCCTTTTGGTCGGGCAATGTTTCGGCCACGCCGTTGCGCACGGTGGCCACCAAGGAGTTGGTGGTCCCCAGGTCGATGCCCACCGCCAAGCGATGCTGGTGGGGGTCGGGAGACATGCCCGGTTCGGAAATCTGTAATAGCGCCATGGCGATAGAACCCGTGTTTGAAGTGCGTCGCGACCCGTAACCGACGTGGGCTCAGCCCAGCAGTTGGTCTTCGAGCCGCTCGGAAATGCGCGCGACTTCCTCGCGCAGGCGGTCGAAAAAACGGAGCTTCAGGACTTCCTGTCGGGCGGCCTCCAGGTTGTTGGATTCAAAGGCCACCTCGAAAGCGGCCAGCATCTGCGTGTAGCGCATTTCGATATCCCTGCTCAGGGCATCCAGCGCCGCCAGGGGGTCGGCAGCCTGGTCCACTTCCTCCAGGGCCTCGCGCAACTCCATCTGATCCAGGAGAAATTGCGGGTCATGGGCGGATTCCTTCTCCTCGTCCACCACCGTCCCCTTGAGGCTGAGCAGGTAGCGGGCCCGGCGACCGTCATCCTTGAGCGTGGCGTAGGCCTCGTTCACGTGAGAGGCCCCCTGCACTGCCAGGCGACGGGCCTGATCGTCCGACTGGGCAAAGCGGTCCGGGTGCAGCTCGGACTGCAACGCCCGGTAGGCGGCCATCAGGGCCGCGTCATCCACGCGGAACTGCTGGGGCAGGCCGAACAGCTCAAAATAGTTACGAGTGAAGTCCAGATCCACCTACGTGCTCCCGTGACGACTGTCAGACACCAAAGCTCTCGCCACAACCACAGCGCGAAGACTCATTGGGGTTGTTGAACTTGAAGCCCTCGTTCAGACCCTCCCGGGTGTAGTCCAATTCCGTGCCGTCCAGATAGACCAGGCTGCGCGGATTGACGATGAGCTTGACGCCCTTGTCTTCAAACACCGTATCGCCCTCTTCCAGCTCATCGGCAAACTCCATGACATAGGCCATGCCGGAGCATCCGGTGGTCTTCACCCCCAGACGCAGGCCAACGCCCTTACCGCGTTTTTCCATGAAGGTGCGCACCCGCTGGGCGGCGGTATCGGTCAACTGGATGGCCATGCCTGTCCTCCTTCGCTTCTCTGGCAGTTCAAGGATTTACGCGCTTTCTTGCGCGGCATCGGGGGTCTTGCCGCCTTTCTTGCGGAAGTCGTCAATGGCGGCCTTGATGGCATCCTCGGCCAGCACCGAGCAATGGATCTTCACCGGTGGCAGGGCCAGTTCCTCGGCGATCTGGGTGTTCTTGATGGCGCCCGCCTCTTCCAGGGTCTTGCCCTTCACCCACTCGGTGAGCAGGCTGGAGCTGGCAATGGCTGAGCCACAGCCGTAGGTCTTGAACCTGGCGTCCTCGATGACCCCCGCCTCGTTCACCTTGATCTGCAACTTCATCACGTCGCCGCAGGCGGGGGCACCCACCATGCCGGTGCCCACGGCGGTGTCGTTCTTGTCCATTGCCCCCACATTGCGGGGATTCTCGTAATGATCGAGTACTTTGTCGCTATAGGCCATGCGTGCTTACCTCACTATTCAGATCTGACGGGGGATCAATGGGCCACCCACTCCACGGATTTCAGGTCGATCCCCTCCTGGTACATCTCCCATAGGGGCGACAATTCGCGCAACTTGTTCACGGCAGCCTTGACCAGTTCCACGGTGTAATCAATCTCATCGGCGGTGGTGTAGCGACCGATGGAGAAGCGGATGGAACTGTGGGCCAGCTCATCGTCACGCCCCAGAGCGCGCAGCACGTAGGAAGGCTCCAGGCTGGAACTGGTGCAGGCGGAACCGGAGGAGACGGCGATGTCCTTCAGCGCCATGATCAGGCTCTCGCCCTCCACGAAGTTGAAGGACACGTTCAGATTGCCCGCCACCCGGTGCTCCAGATCACCGTTGAGATACACCTCTTCCATGGCGTCGAGGCCATTCCAGAGACGATTACGCAACTCGAGCACACGCGCTGCTTCCGCATCCATCGCCTCGCCAGCGATACGGAAGGCCTCGCCCATACCCACGATCTGATGCGTGACCAGGGTACCGGAGCGCAGACCCCGCTCATGCCCGCCACCATGCATCTGGGCCTCCAGGCGTACCCGAGGCTTGCGAGAGACATACAGAGCACCTACGCCCTTGGGCCCGTAGATCTTGTGCGCGGAAAAACTGGCCAGGTCCACCGGCAGGGCGGAGAGGCTCAGAGGAATCTTGCCGGCGGACTGGGCGGCATCCACATGGAAGACGATACCCCGGGCCCGGGTCAGATTGCCGATGGCCTCCAGGTCCTGAATGACACCGATCTCATTGTTCACATGCATGATCGACACCAGGATGGTGTCTTCCCGCAGGGCAGCCTCAAGCTTGTTCAGATCCAACAGACCACTGGGCTCCGGATCCAGATAGGTGACCTCGAAACCCTCACGCTCCAGCTGCCGGCAGGGGTCGAGCACAGCCTTGTGCTCCGTCTTCAGGGTGACGATATGGCGCCCCTTCTTCTGGTAGAAGTGCGCAGCCCCCTTGATGGCCAGGTTGTCGGCCTCGGTGGCGCCACTGGTCCAGATGATCTCTCGGGGGTCAGCACCCACCAGGGACGCCACCTGTTCACGGGCGGTCTCCACAGCCTTTTCGGCCGTCCAGCCAAAGCTGTGGGAACGGGAGGCAGGATTACCGAAGCAGCCGGAACGGGTCATGAAGCCGGCCATCTTCTCGGCCACGCGCTCGTCCACCGGGGTGGTCGCCGAATAATCCAGGTAGATGGGTAATTGGATAGTGCTCACTGCTGTCTCCTCACAAACGGCCCCGCACGCGGCCAGGCCAGAGCTATTCCACCGATTCCGAAGCGGCGCTCACCGGAGCGACCGAAGCGCGGGATATGCTCACAGGCTGACCGCCCATGGCCCTGTCCTGGCGGGCCGCCACTTCCTGCACACCATTGCGCTTCATCACATCACCCAGGGTGATGTTGGCCAGAAAATCGTAGATCTGACGACTCAAGTCCGACCACAGGTCATGGGTGAGACAGCGCTCATTATTCTGGCAGTCGACCGTACCGCCACAGCGGGTGGTATCCACCTTCTCATCCACCGCGGAGATCACATCGGCAATGGCCAACTCGCTGGGGGGGCGGCTCAGGGTATAACCTCCGCCAGGACCCCGCGTACTGAGCACCAGGCCGCGTTTACGCAGGCGGGCGAACAGTTGTTCCAGATAAGACAGTGAGATACCCTGTCGTCCGGAGATATCCGCAAGGGATATCGGGCCCTGGTCGTTGTGTATCGCCAGGTCCAGCATGGCGGTGACGGCGTAGCGCCCCTTGGTTGTCAGTCTCATTGCCCTCTCTCCCGTATGATCCGTCCGGGTATAGTAGCTATACCCTATCTTTTTAGTCAAGTATTATTCCGGCGATCCACCACCGTCGTGTGGTGCCTCACCTCATCGGTATCCAGCGCCAATCCGCCCAGCTCTCCCGGTTCGATCTCGCGGATATGGGAATCGTCCACGTCGCCACCCAGCTCCCTGAGGGCGTGACTGTTCTCATCCAGACGCTGATCCAGGGTGTGCAAGTGGTCGAGAATGCGATTAATGGCCACGGCCACCGGGTCGGGCATGTCCTCGGTCATGCCATAGGCGTCAAACCCCATCTTCTGGGCCATGACCTCCCGGCGTTTTTCGTCGTCGGAGCGCGGGGTGATAATCCGACCGGGAATGCCCACGACAGTGGCACCGGGTGGAATCTGCTTGAGCACCACGGCGTTGGAGCCGATTCGAGCCCCCTCTCCGATCCGGATGGGCCCGAGGATCTTGGCACCTGCCCCCACCACCACGTTATCTTCCAGTTGCGGATGACGCTTGCCCTTGTCCCAGGTGGTACCGCCCAGGGTGACGCCATGATAGAGGGTGCAATCATCACCGATCTCGGCCGTCTCGCCGATGACCACACCCATTCCATGGTCGATGAAAAAACGTCGACCAATGGTGGCACCGGGGTGGATCTCGATACCTGTGAGCCAGCGACCGAAATAGGCCAGGAAGCGAGCTGGCCAACACAACCCGTGGCGCCACAAACCGTGACTCATTCGGTGAATCAACAGCGCATGCACACCCGGATAGGTGGTGAGCACCTCAAAGGTGTTGCGCGCCGCCGGGTCGCGTTCGAAGACACAGCGGACATCCTCTCGCAGACGCTGAAGCATAGACTCCCTGGTACCCGAGTTCCTCAGTGTGGAATGGGCATTGTACTACTTCACGAGGACGGGATCGAAACCGGGTGGAACGCCAGGCACCCGGCAGCTTACAACGACGAGTCTTTCCGGCCCTTGGCGGCGTGGGCAAGGATGCCGCGCAGGATGTTGACCTCGTTGATGGTCAGGCGCGTGCGACCGAACAAGCGGCGCAGGCGACGCATCAGATGCCGGGGATTGTTCGGGTCCAGGAAGTCCAGCAGCCGCAGGGTCTCCTCCAGATGGGTGTAGAAGCGCTCCACCTCCTCATGTGCGGCGGGTAACTCGCCGTCCGATTCCACCGGCACTGAGGCAACCTGTCCTTCCAGGGCAGTCATGCGCAGCTCATAGCTGAGCACCTGGGCTGCCGCTGCCAGATTCAGGGAGCTGTACTCGGGATTGGCAGGGATGTTCACCAGGGCATTGCAGCGATCCAGCTCCTCGTTGGTGAGGCCGGTGCGCTCGCGGCCAAACAGCAGCGCCACGGGGCCCGAGCGGGCCGCGGTGAGCAGTTCGGCGGCCGCCTGCCGGGGCTCGTACTGAGGCCAGCGCAGGGTGCGTTGGCGGGCGCTGGTGCCGAGCACGAACTGACAGCCCTCCAGCGCCGCATCCAGGCCATCATGCACCCGAGCCCGGGCCAGCAGATCATCCGCCCCGGAGGCCCGGGCGGTGGCCTCGGCACTGGGGTAGCCCTGAGGGTTCACCAGGTGCAGATCACTCAGCCCCATGTTCTTCATGGCCCGGGCCACGCCACCCACATTACCGGGGTGTGTGGTGTTCACCAGAACGATGCGTACCTCGTTCAGGATGTTTGTGTCTTGGTTTGCTTCAATTGTCATCGCAGGTTGTGTATGGTTCGCCATCTTCCCGTACCCTTCGCGGATACGACGTCGTTTCCTTCAAAATCAGTCGGACACCCTCGCCATGCATCCGTTTTTGAACACCGCCATCAAGGCCGCCCGTGCTGCGGGCCATGTCATCGCACGTAGTGCCAATCGGGTGGATACCCTGCAGATCCAGGACAAGCAGCCCAACGATTTTGTCACGGAAGTGGATCGCAATGCCGAGCGTGAGATCATCCGCGTGATCCAGCGGGCCTACCCGGATCACGGCATCATGGCCGAGGAAAGCGGTGAGCAGCACATCGACAGGGAATTCGTCTGGGTGATCGACCCCCTGGACGGTACCACGAATTTCATCCATGGCATCCCCCAGTTTGCCGTTTCCATCGCCCTGAAGCAGCGCGGGCGCCTGGAGCAGGCGGTGGTGTACGACCCCATCAAGGAAGAGCTATTCGTGGCCACCCGGGGTGCCGGCGCCTTCCTGAATAATCGCCGCATCCGCGTGACTCAGCACAAGGATCTCTCTGGCACCCTGTTGGGCACCGGCATCCCCTTCCGCCAGGATCAGGACCTGGACTACTACCTGCGCACCCT
The DNA here is from genome assembly GCF_022227565.1 of Ectothiorhodospira sp. 9100. Lineage (NCBI taxonomy): Bacteria > Pseudomonadati > Pseudomonadota > Gammaproteobacteria > Chromatiales > Ectothiorhodospiraceae > Ectothiorhodospira > Ectothiorhodospira sp. 9100. Next base: position 5,812 of record NZ_JAJNAN010000009.1, on the reverse strand, counting down.
CAAGGCCCTGCTGCCCGGCACTGCCGGCGTACGCCGCCCCGGCTCCGCCGCCCTGGACCTGGCCTATGTGGCCTGCGGGCGTCTGGATGGTTTCTGGGAGATTGGCCTGAATGAATGGGACATGGCCGCGGGTGTGCTGCTGATTCAGGAAGCTGGCGGCCTGGTGGGCGACCTGCGCGGCGGCCCGGACTACCTGACCCATGGGAACGTGGTGGCCGCCGGCCCGAAGGTGTTCAAGGCCATGCTGCAGCGGTTGCATCCGGTGGTGACCCGGGAGGGGTGAAGCCAGTCCGAGCCCCTCTCCCGCTGGCGGGAGAGGGGTTGGGGTGAGGGTGGAGGGCTGCGAGCAGGAAGCCCAAACGGCGCCTTACGGCCGATCGTCCAACTCCTCTCCCTCCTTCTTCACCGGCAGCATCACGGTGCGATCCACACCCAGCACCAGCGCCAGGGCGGCGGCCACGTAGATGGACGAATAAGTCCCCACCAGCACGCCGATGATCAAGGCCAGGGCGAAGTTCTGGATGACCGCCCCGCCCAACAGGAAGAGGCACACAAGGACCAGCAGCGTGGTCAAGCTGGTGATAATGGTCCGCGACAGGATCTGATTCACGGACTTGTTCATCACCTTTTCCACAGCATCCTTACGCAGTCGCCGGAAGTTTTCGCGAATACGGTCATAAGCCACAATGGTGTCGTTCAACGAATAGCCGATGACCGCCAGCATCGCCGCCAGCACCGACAGATCAAACTCAAGCCACAGCAGCGAGAAAATCCCCAGGGTGATGACCACATCGTGGATCAACGCCGCCACCGCGCCGAGGGAAAATCGCCATTCAAAACGCAGAGCCACGTAGATGAGAATGCCGATCAGGGCATAAAGCATGGCCAGACCGCCTTGCTCGCGCAGCTCATCCCCCACCTGCGGGCCCACAAATTCCACCCGGCGCAGATCCACACCCTCGGGTCCCCCACTGCGCAGAACCTGCAGCACCTCTTCCGAGAGCTCGGCACTCTCCTCCCCTTCACGCGGTGCCAGACGGATCAGTACATCCCGGGAAGTACCGAAGTTCTGGACTGTAGCCCGATCAAAACCACCGGCCTCCAGCTGGTCGCGGACCTCCTCCAGTACCACCGCGTCCGGATAGCCCACCTCGATGAGGGTGCCGCCGGTGAAATCGATCCCGAAATTCAGCCCGCGAAACACCAGCAACAGGATGGACACCACCAGCAGAATGGCTGACAGAGTCAGGGCGATGCGCCGCTGGCCCAGAAAGTTGATATTGGCGTTGGCGAAATTAAGCTTCATCGTTTTGCCGCCTTCAGATGGAGAGCGTCTTGAGGCGACGCTGACGACCATAGGTCAGATTGATAATGGCGCGAGTCACCATCAAGGCTGTGAACATGGATACCAGGATGCCGATGGACAGGGTAATGGCGAAGCCCTTGATGGGGCCCGTGCCGAACATGAACAGCACCACTGACGCAATCAAGGTTGTGATGTTGGCGTCGGCAATGGTGGACAGCGCCCGCGCATAACCCGCCTGGATGGACGCCTGGGGCGAATTGCCGTTGCGGAGTTCTTCGCGTATTCGTTCAAAGATCAGTACGTTGGCATCTACGGCCATGCCCACGGTCAACACGATACCGGCGATCCCCGGCAGGGTGAGCGTGGCCTGCAGCATGGAGAGTATCGCCACGATGAGGACCAGATTCAGGGCCAGCGCCACGTTGGCCACCAGGCCAAAGGCCCGGTAATACAGGGCCATGAAGATCAGCACCAGCACAAAGCCGATCACCACCGAGTTGAAACCGCGCTCGATGTTGTCCTGACCCAGGCTGGGGCCCACCGTGCGCTCCTCAACAATACTCATGGGCGCGGCCAGGGCACCGGCGCGCAGCAACAGGGCCAGGTTGTGGGCCTCACGAGTGCTGTCCAGACCGGTAATCTGAAAGCGTCGACCCAACTGATCCTGGATGCGGGCCACATTGATGACTTCTTCGGAGCGGGAAACCTGGCGAACCATTTCCCCATCCTGCTCCACCAGGTCCGTCGTGGTCTCGATGAAGACCACGCCCATGAGGCGACCAATGTTCTCCCCCGTCACCCGACCGAAGATCCGGGCCCCCTGGCCATCCAGATTGATGAACACCGCTGCGCCACCCGTGTCCTGAGCAAGCCCGGAAGTGGCATCGTTGATGAAGTCACCGGTGAGCATCACCCGACGCTGCAGCAGCACCGGGTTGCCGTCACGCTCATGGTAGAGTCGGGAGTTGGCCGGCACGCGACCGGTGCGCTCCGCCTCGTAGGGGTCATTGGACTCGTCCACCAGGCGAAACTCCAGGGTGGCCGTGGCACCGAGGATCTCCTTGGCGCGGGCAGTGTCCTGCACGCCCGGCAACTGGACAACGATGCGATTCTCTCCCTGCTGCTGAATCACCGGTTCGGCCACACCCAGTTCATCCACCCGGTTGCGCAGCGTGGTGATGTTCTGCTGCAGGGCCAGACGCCGTTGAGCCTCAAGCTGATCATCACTGATGCTTGCCGTGAGGATATGCACCTCACCCGACTGGCGCGTACTGAAATCCAGGTCCCCGCGATATTCCCGTCTCAGCAGATCACGGGCCTCGTCCCGGCTGGCCGGATCCTCAAAACGCACTTCCACGGCACTGCCGTCCCGCTCCACCGCCAGATAGCGGATGCGTTCATCCCGCAGCACGGTACGGAACTCGCTGGTGTAACGCTCGGCCACGTTGTCACCGACAGCATCCATGTCCACTTCCATGAGGAAGTGGACGCCGCCGCGTAGATCCAGCCCCAGGGACATGGGGCGAGCATTGATAGCCCGCAACCAGTCGGGCGTGGCCGGCGCCAGATTCAGCCCCACGGAATGATTGTCCGTCAGCGCATTGCGCAGGATGTCCGCGGCGCGCATCTGGTCATCGGTGGAATCGAACCGCAGCATCATCTGGCTGCCGTCGAACTCCTCGGCCTTGATATCGACGCCCCGCCCTTCCAGGATCGCCCGGATCTGCATCCGGGTATCTTCATCCACCTCGTCGGTGACGGAATGAGCGATCTGCACCACCGGATCCTCGGGATAAAGGTTGGGCAGCGAGTAGACCAGGCCCACCAGGATCACAACCACGATGAGCAGGTACTTCCAGGAAGGGTAAGCGTTCATGACAAGACCAGCGTTGAGAGATCGGCGTGGAGGATCAGATATCCTTCATCGTGCCTTTCGGCAGAACGGTGGCCACCGACTGGCGCTGGATGTTCACCGTATTGCCTTCGGAGACTTCCACCTTGATGAAATTGTCCGTCACATGGGTCACCTTGCCCACGAGGCCGCCCTGAGTCACGATCTCGTCGCCCTTGTTCAGCCCATCCACCATCGCCTTGTGTTCCTTGGCGCGCTTGCTCTGCGGCCGGATGATCAGGAAGTACATGATCGCAAAGAAAATCACGATCATGATCAGAAACTCGATGAAACCGCCCCCGGCGGGCTGGCCCTGCTGGGCATACGCGTCGGAAATCAGGAAGTTCATGCGTGGGACTCCTTAGCAGTTGACAGATCGACCGGGCCTGAGCCCGTTAAAGGCCGGCATTATGGCATAGACCGTGGGGTTTGCGCGCGCCGCCCATGGAACTCGGCCACCCAGGCGTCCAGCTGCCCCTGCGCAATGGCTTCGCGCATCTCCCGCATCAGGGTCTGGTAGAAATAAAGGTTGTGGAGCGTGGCCAGGCGACTCGCCAGCATCTCGTTGCACTTATCCAGATGCTTGAGATAGGCACGGGAGTAGTTTCGGCAGGTGTAGCAGTCGCAGTGAGGGTCGATGGGTCCGATGTCATCCCGGAAACGGGCATTGCGGATGCGCATCACACCCTCGCGGGTATAGAAAAAGCCATTGCGGGCATTGCGGGTGGGGATCACGCAATCGAACATATCCACCCCGCGCTGCACTGCCGCAACGATATCCTCGGGCCGACCCACCCCCATGAGATAACGGGGCCGCTGCACCGGCATGTGCGGCATCAGGCCATCCAGCACCCGATGACGCTCCTCCTCCGTTTCCCCCACGGACAGACCGCCGATGGCGTAGCCGTCGAAGCCGATCTCCACCAGACCATCCAGGGAGCGGCGGCGTAGCCCGTCGTACATGCCGCCCTGGACGATGCCGAACAGGGCCGCCGGGCTGTCGCCATGGGCCTGCCGGGAGCGGGCGGCCCAGCGCAGGGAGAGTTCCATGGACTCCCGCGCCTGATCCTCGGTGGCCGGATGGGGCGTGCACTCATCAAAGATCATGACGATATCCGAGCCCAGGGCGCGCTGCACCTCCATGGACCGCTCCGGGGTGAGCAGGATGGGGGAGCCATCCACCGGGGAACGAAAGCGCACACCCTCCTCGGTGATCTTGCGCAGTTCCGCAAGGGAAAACACCTGAAAACCACCCGAGTCCGTCAGGATCGGCCGCTCCCAGTGCATGAAGTCATGCAGATCCCCATGGGCCTGGATCACCTCCGTGCCGGGCCTGAGCATCAGGTGGAAGGTATTGCCCAGGATGATCTCGGCCCCGAGGCCTTCCAGTTCCTCGGGCGTCATGGCCTTCACGGTGCCGTAGGTACCCACCGGCATGAAGGCTGGAGTCTCCACGGTGCCGCGATCAAAGCGAAGTCGCCCGCGACGCGCGGCACCCTCCTGGCCAATCAACTCAAACTGCATTGTGTTGCATCCCGCGCTGGGCTGTCATGAACATGGCATCCCCGTAACTGAAGAATCGATACCCCTGGCTGACCGCATGGGCATAGGCCGCCAGCACTGCCGCCTGGCCGCCGAAGGCGCAGACCAGCATCAGCAGGGTGGACTGGGGGAGATGGAAATTGGTAACCATGGCATCCACCGTCCGGCATTCAAAGCCAGGGGTGATGAATAAACGCGTGTCCCCCTCAAAGGGAGCCAGTGCACCGCCCGCCGCTGCGGTCTCCAGGCAACGTACGCTGGTGGTCCCCACCGCCACCACGCGGCCACCCCGGGCTCGGCAGCGGGCCACCTGATCGCAGGTCGCCTGGGTGACCCGCACCCATTCGGCGTGCATGACATGATCCTGGGTATCGGCCACGCGTACCGGCTGGAAGGTACCGGCCCCCACGTGGAGGGTCACTGAGGCGGTTTCCACCCCTCGGGCACGGATGGCCGCCAGCAAGGCATCATCGAAATGCAGACCCGCCGTCGGGGCGGCCACAGCACCGGGTTCCCGGGCAAACACGGTCTGGTAGCGCTGCCGGTCTTCCTCGGTATCTTCCCGGGTAATATAAGGTGGCAAGGGCATATGACCATGCTGTTCCAGTTGATCCAGCACCGGCGCATCGAAAACGAGCACGAACAGATCCCCGTCCCGACCTTCCACCGTTGCCTCCACCACACCCTCCAGGCATAGCCGGGTGCCGGGTCCGGGGGCCTTGCTCGCCCGCACATGGGCCAGGGCCGCCTGGCGGCCGGTGATGCGCTCCACCAGGACTTCCACCTGCCCGCCAGTCTCCACCTTGCGGCCCTTGAGACGCGCCGGGATGACGCGGGTGTCGTTGAACACCAGCAGGTCATCGGGAGACAACAACTCTGGAAGATCACGGATCTGCCGGTCGGCCAGTTGTCCAGTTGGCCCATCCAGGCACAGCAGACGGGCCCCGCCGCGATCGGGCAGCGGGGCCTGGGCAATGAGTTCCTGAGGGAGGAAAAAGTCGAAGTCGCTGACTTGCATGGCGCGCGATGGTAGCAGGATTGGGGTCAGGGGGCGACTGAGGCGTCCCCCACCC
>NZ_JAJNAN010000089.1:0-3942 GCF_022227565.1 Ectothiorhodospira sp. 9100 | reverse complement strand
GCCGGAAGTGGCGCATGCCGGTGAACATCATCGCCATGCCGTGCTCGTTGGCGGCGGCGATGACCTCCTCGTCCCGCATGGAGCCGCCGGGCTGGATCACGGCGGTGATCCCCGCCTCATGGGCGGCGTCGATGCCGTCGCGGAAGGGGAAAAAGGCGTCCGAGGCCATCACCGAGCCAGCCACCTGCAGGTTCTCGTCGGCGGCCTTGATTCCGGCAATGCGGGCGGAATACACCCGGCTCATCTGGCCGGCACCCACGCCGATGGTCTGGCCATCGCGCACATAGACAATCGCGTTGGATTTGACGAACTTTGCCACCCGCCAGGCAAACAGCAGATCCGACTGCTCCTGCACGGTAGGAGCCCGCTCGGACACCTGGCGCAGGTCTGCTGCCAGCACCTGGCCCAGGTCGCGATCCTGGACCAGCAGGCCGCCATTGACGCGCTTGAAGTCCCAGGCGGGCGAGGGGTTGTCATCCCACTGACCGCACTCCAGCAGGCGCACATTGGGCTTGCCGGCCACGGCCTGGGCCGCCTCGGGCAGCACCTGCGGGGCGATGATCACCTCCACAAACTGGCGGGCGACGATGGCCTGGGCCGTGGCGCCGTCCAGGGGGCGGTTGAAGGCGATGATGCCGCCGAAGGCGGAGGTGGGGTCGGTTTGGAAGGCCTTGTCATAGGCGGAGAGGCAGTCATGGGCCACCGCCACGCCACAGGGGTTGGCGTGCTTGACGATCACGCAGGCGGGTTCGGCAAACTGCTTCACGCACTCCAGGGCGGCGTCGGTATCGGCAATATTGTTGAAGGACAGGGCCTTGCCCTGGATCTGCCGGGCCGAGGCCACGCCGGCCTCGGCGGGCTGGTGCTCACGGTAGAAGGCGGCAGCCTGGTGCGGGTTTTCCCCGTAGCGCAGGTCCAGGGTCTTCTCGAACTGCACCGAGAAGGTGCCCGGGAAGGCCTCGCGGCTGCCGTCCTCGGCCATGGTGGTCAGATAATTGGCAATGGCGCCGTCATAGCGACCGGTATGGGCATAGGCCTTGGCCGCCAACTCAAAGCGCAGGCGTTGGGGCAGGGCACCGTTGCCGCTCTCCAGGGCGTCGAGTACCCGGTCATAGTCGGTGGGGTCCACGACAATGCCTACTGAGGCGTGATTCTTGGCGGCAGCCCGCACCATGGCCGGCCCACCGATATCGATGTTCTCGATGGCGTCTTCCAGGGTGCAGTCGGGCTTGGCCACGGTGGCCTCGAAGGGGTAAAGGTTCACCACCACCAGGTCGATGGGTGGGATGTCATGTGTCTGCATGGCCTCATCGTCCACGCCGCGACGACCCAGGATGCCCCCGTGAATCTTCGGGTGCAGTGTCTTCACCCGCCCGGCCATCATCTCGGGGAAGCCGGTGTGGGCCGACACCTCCTTGACGGGCACGCCAGCCTCGGCCAGCAAACGGGCAGTGCCGCCGGTGGAAAGGATTTCCACCCCGCGCCCGGCCAGGGCCTGGGCAAAGGGCAGCAGCCCCGTCTTGTCGGAAACGCTGATCAGGGCGCGGGTCACGGGTCGGGAATCGGCTTGGGTCATAATCGTCTACTACGGTTGGGGGCGAAAAAGGGGGCAATTATACGCAGCGAGAACTGCGCAAGGCTAACGATACCGGCTTTTCGCGGACAAGGCCCATTCCCACAGAGTGCTGGTCTGGCGGCGGTGGCATGGGGAGGCATGTGGGGGGCTGACCCTGACGATCGGCCAAAAAAAAGCGCGGCTTGAGGAGCCGCGCCAAAACCACCAAAGGAGGATGGAGGAGTATACCGAACCCCGGAATTGCTCCAGGAAACAGTATGGCCCTAATATCGTATGCTGCAGTGCACATGTCAAGCCCCACAGGAGGTTAGCCGTGATTCGGGTGATGAGCGGCGGGACTCCGGGGATGAATGGTGCGATGCACCATCGGGTCGCGGCCATTAGAGCTTGAGACGCTCCACCACCCTTCCATGCTGCAGGTGCTCATCGACGATCTCGTCGATGTCCTGCTCATCCGCAAATGTGTACCAGACCCCTTCCGGGTAGACGACGGCCACCGGTCCTTCGTTGCAGCGATCCAGGCAGCCAGCCACGTTCACCCGTACGCCGCCCTTGCCGGTGAGGTTCAGGGCCTTGGCGCGTTGCTTGGCGTGGTTGCGCAGCTCGCTGGCGCGGAAGTGCTCGCAGCAGTTGCCGTCGTCACGGTCGTTGGTGCAGAAGAAGATGTGTCGCTTGTAATATGCCATATCAGTTCCACAGATCGTAGACCAGGCTGATGGAGGTGACGGTATCCGTCTTTTCCCGATCCTCGGGTACATCGGTATTATGCTTCACTGTGAGGGCAAATCGAGTGGTGAACTTGTCATTCAGGCGATAGCGCAGGGCGCTGATGGATTCCACCTCGGTATTGTTGTCGCCCGCCTGGATCAGCAGGTCCTCCGTGAAGCGCAGGGCGTCGTTGATGCGGTAATCCAGGGCGCCAGCGCCTCGAAGGATCGTTTCATCTTCGTTTTCCCCCCCTTCAAGTCGAGCCTGCCGCAGACCGGCACCCGCCTCCAGGTCCAGTCGGAAGTGTTCGGTATCGGCCACGCGACGACCGTAGCCTGCCGACAGGGCGCGTTGGTAATCATAGCCGCTGAAGCGATCCTTCTCGCCGCGCAGCACCCCGAACAGGTAATCCCGTTCGGTGAGTTTGCGATCCGTCTGGAAGGTGCCCAGGTAGCGTTCCTGGGTGGTTGCACCATCCTCCGAGCCGCTATAAGCCTCCAGCTGCAACGTGTGTCGCCACAGGGGGATTTCGTAGCGCAGGCGGCTGCGCGCGGTGATGTTCTGCGCATCGGTGTTGCCAGTGGAGAGCATGGCCCCGAACTCCGCATCTCCGCTCCAGCCCGCATCTTCTCCCCACTCGGCGGACAGGATGGGGGAGGCCAGCATCAAGGCACTGCTACAATAGGCGCAAAGCAACCGCGTACGAAACACGTTCATCACTCCCTTCATGATCCAGTTTGAGGGCGAACCCTAACAGATCCGCCGCTTGCAGTTCTCGGTCACCGCCTGAAACCCAACCCGAGTCAGCACCGCATGAATCCCCTTGCCCTGTTCCGCAGATCCCAACCAGCACCCGCGCGGAAACCCGGATCCTCCCTGGTGCCCTTCGCGCCCCGGAAAAAGGACTATACGTCCCTCGAGGACACAGACCTTTGCGTCAAGTGCGGCCTGTGTCTGCCTCATTGCCCCACCTATCGGGTCACCCTGGACGAGGGAGACTCGCCCAGGGGTCGGATCACGCTCATGCAGGGACTGATGCAGGGCCATCTTCAGGATGATGCGGCGGTCCGCCGGCATCTGGAGAGTTGTGTGCAATGCCGGGCCTGCGAGGCGGTGTGTCCCTCCCTGGTGCCCTTCGGACGTCTCATGGACGCGGCGCGGGCCGAATTGATTCCCCCAGGCGGTCGCGGACCGATGAAGGGCTACCTGCTGCGCCATGAGCGTGGCCGCCGCGTGGCGGCGCGATCCTTCCGTCTGGCACAGATGCTGGGCCTGGTGCGCCTGGCCAGCTGGCTGGGCTCCCGTCGCCGCCCCGGCCTGGCCCGGGCAGCTTCCTATGTTCTGGGCATGCCGCTGACCCGGGGCCTTCGGGTCATTCCCGTGAAAGAGGTGCCCCGGTTGCCGGCGCCTGGGGCGGATGCATCGCCGGCCGACACATCCGGTCGCCCCCTGCCAAGCCTGTCGGCGCCAGCGCCGACGCAGCAGTCGGCGGCTCTGGAGGCGGATACGTCATCATCGCAGCCGGAACGGGCAGGGCGGCCGGACGCTGGTGCACCTCCGGCAGGGCGTCAGGAGGCCTCCCGGCAGGGTCAGCAGGATAAGCAGGGTCAGCAGGACCAGCAGGGTCAGCAGGATAAGCAGGATAAGCAGGATAAGCA
>NZ_JAJNAN010000088.1:0-4007 GCF_022227565.1 Ectothiorhodospira sp. 9100 | reverse complement strand
CAGAAGGGATAGTGGTGACCAGGATGCCCGTGACCCCGGGGGACTGTCTATGGATGAGTCCCAATTAACTGCGATAGCCCTGATCCAGCAGTAGCCGAAACTGCTGCGAATCCCGTAAGATTGAATTTTTGGCACATTTCGCGAAACACTATGCACAGACCCAGCGCAACCCTTTCTCAATGAAAGCGCCCCTGATTCAGGATCTCTTGCCGACTCCTGCCGACACGCCTCGGCGGCCTGGGTAAGCCCTGATAATCCCCCCCTACTGATGCCAAACCAAACAACCGCACCAAGCACCCTCCAGGCCGCAATTTCCGCATACGGAAACCCATCCAATCTGCGGTGGGCAGAGGAGATCGATAAGGCCCTCGGCCTGAAGCCAGGATTCAACGGCCTGTTCAACGTGGTGGACGTACTCTTGCCAGCGCTGGACGAACTCGACCGCAGTTCGCTCGCTCCGGCGAGGTATGCGGGATGGAAGGAAACGTTATCCGAAGCCAGCACCATCGCTCATACGCAGAAATGGACCAGACTGGCTCGTAGTGGCCGAGCGGGCAATCCACTCGGCGGCTCATTCACAAAGCACCCCATACCAAGCTTACTGTTACAGCCACCAGCTGGTATTTCCGGAGCGCAGGCCGAAGCGATACTGCAACTAGTTATCGATAGCATCCTCGCTGATCCCGCGCCCTTAACGCGTGAGATAGCTACAGATTTACGAAAGGCAATCTCCCCGAACCCCGAATACCTATTTTTTTTACAAACGCTACCGGCATATCAGGGCAACCGCGCATCACTTGACAAGCTACGCGACCACGTTACAGGTCTAAACCCAAAGACCACAACTACTCCAGGTGACCTGGTAATACGGGCAGTCTGTAGCCTTCAGAAAATCTCTCCAAATAATTCTCAAACTCCGCGAGAGACTGAGCAGCCCCCCGATCCGACGAAAAAACCATCACCCCCGGGGCGCCCCCGCCTCCAGCTCAAGCCGCCTGGGTTCACACCCTCTCCACCTAAGGGCCAGGTTGGCATTTACCTCCATCCGGTCGACCAAGACGCCCCCGGTGAGCCGCCCGGCACCGACCTCATCCATGAGCAAGAACCGGAAAGTGATCCGGACGCCGAGACACCCACGACTGGCGACCTGGACTCGGACGCTCGTGAATCACGCAGATGGACTACTGCACACCAGACCATCGTGCCAAATACCTATGCGCGACTAACACCGATCGAACGTCGGCATTTCGTGCAGGAGATCAAGTCGCGGCTGGCTTCGGACAACGCAGCGCAACAGCGTACTGCTGGGCTCCTCGCGCTGATGTATCTGCTCGGGAAGGATCTGGACAGCGTCCTAAGTATCTCTTGCGGCTCGCTTAGCGAGTTAACGCGCGAAGGCATTTACCGACGCGAAATCCGCTTGCCTGCTGACGCCTATTCGCCACCGGCGCATCTGCAACACGCCATGAGCCCAAGGGCGAAAACACTGGAACTTGAACTCCCGTCTCAAATGGTAGCCTGGGTGTCCAAGCACATCGGTACTGAAAAAGGCACGCTCACCAAGCACCTCGGAATCCACTCGGAACAAGCCAAAGACGAGGTCAAGTCTGCCATGGATGACATTCGCCAGAGCACACTGTACCAACGCATCAGGCAAGAGCGCATCTCGGCGGCGCTGAGCGTGGAGCTGGCCGTGTCATTCCGTGACCCAGTCATCACCCACCACTTGTGCGGTACACCTGCACAGGCGCCCCCGGTCCTTTCCTATTATGTCTCACATGATATCCAGCGAATCCGCCACGCCTATCGCCTGGTGAGTCAGCGTCTGATAGACGAACCAGCATCGCCGCCACACTCGATCAAGGCCATGACCTCTATGCAACGAGGAACCGATTCAGTTACAGGCCACTACCCATCGCTGGAATCGCGACAACGCCTCGCCACGGGAGCCTTCGCTGATCTTCGCCAACTGCTTAATGCACGCGACGAATTGGTTCGGCGTCACAATGCTTACATAGACCACTGCCTAGCCCTGCTCTTCAGGGCCACCGGTCACAGAGCGGTTCGTGATCCCTTCCCCAGCCTGCGCCACATCGACATTGAGCGGGGACTGCTGCTCGTGCAGGACAAGGTCGTCACCGAATCAAGGGCATGGCGTCTCGTCGCACTTGCGCCGCTTGCATGCAAACAGCTTCACCACTACCTCACTTACCTCAATGCATTGACAAACCGGATCAAAGACGATTCGCGAAAGCATCTCCCCCAATGGGTCAAGGATGTGCCCGCTATTCTCGCTGGCCAAGAAGCGCCGACCCCACTTTTCTTCTACCTGTCGCCTGAGCTTGAATGCCAAAGTGTCACACCCGGCACCCTGGACAAGAGGTGGAATCACTATTGGCCACTTCCTACACGGTTAATCCGGCACGTTCTCGCCACGGAGCTCTACGAGTCCTGCCATAGCGCCGATCTCGTACAGATTCAGCTTGGGCACATTGAAGGTCTGAACCACCCCCTTGGTGCCACGGCCACCCGCAGCGCTCTCGACCAGCTGGGCGAGATCGCCAGGCATGTGGAGCACACCATGACGGCTGAAGGCTGGTTAGCCATCGCGCCGCCAATCCGCTATACCGGGAAACGTCGCCACATACGTCCAAAGGCGCGAGGCGGCAAGAATAGCGACATTCCCAACGCCCATCACCGTCGAGCCCGCATCCGGAAGGAAAGGCTCAGCAAAATCGCAGGTACACTGCGCAACATGGTGGAGATATTTCGAAAGGGCCGTCACAGCTGGGAGAAGGTTGAGGCCGAAGAATTCAAAGCACTCACCCAGGAAATCCTAAACGATGCCAAAGCGCAAGGATACTCAACCAACCATGCGCTGCGCATGCTGCATCGGCTCGTTCGTTCCCAGCCGGGCGGGAACGGAATGCTCAGAAGGGCTACACACGTCCGAGTCCTCGAACCCGATCCCTCACCCTTCCACGCCGACACACTCTCTCACTACGTTGCGGCTCTTCAGCTGCGAGACCATTTTTTGGCTTATCTCGATACTCAGGGAAAAACCAGAAAACAGTTTGATGTTGACATACGAATCGCGGAGATCATCATCTCCGCAACCCTGTTTTCTGGAATCTCTGACCCTGCGCGCCTACAGCGCATCCCATCAGCCCTATTCAATCGGCTCTACCGTTACGGGGAACAACTCTTCATTGATCTTCCGTGGATAGCTGGGGAATCCGATCAGCCAGTCTATCGATGGTTCCCCGACCCAGTCAGCCGCTCACTGATTATTGGTATGGCAGGTCAAGCTCCTAATCCACCCGAGTGGATCCAGGATCCAAGAAAAACCTCGAAGCATGTCCAAACAGTTCTATTTTCTTTAGCAGGTCAAAAAAGCGTCAACTTTTCACTGCTCGCGCGATATGCTAAAGCCGCAGGCACTATCGAACTCCCAGGTTACGTTTCCGCAGCAATGTGTGGAGACACTAAAACTGTCTCCTTACCCTTAAGAGCCTGGTACCGTATTTTAACTGACCTCCCACTCTCTTTACCTGAACAGGCTCCAGAATCAGAAGATACAATCCTCGAACGCTTGTTGTTTGATATCCGACAGTGTAACCCGGGAGTGGCTCAAGGCGAAAGAGCACTTTTCAGAAAGCAGCTCGCTGTTAACTTTAACGAAACCCTGTCTTTACCCATTACCGGGAATTCTCGCCCAAACCGAAAACGCAAAACTGCTCTTGCTTGTGCCCTTGAAAACGAGCTGATCAAACGGCCGCACAAATGGTCACAGTTACCTTCATTGATAGCGACATGGGGCATCGCCCTTTGCCGGTCGGGCACCCCCAGTAAAAGTAATCTGGCGTTCTCGACTATTCGCAAATACATTCCGCTCGTCTCTGATGCGCTATTGCGAACCAGCATCACCACAGACTTCCTGAGCCTGACTGACGTCGCTTATGAAGAAAATTATTCGTCTATCTTATGCTCAAAACCCGAACCTATAA
>NZ_JAJNAN010000087.1:0-4066 GCF_022227565.1 Ectothiorhodospira sp. 9100 | reverse complement strand
ACTGCTGGATGCAAGTGGTGGTCGGTGAAAGGGTTTTGATTACAATGGGTTAAAGCCTCTATTTACTGAGGGGGAGGGTGCGGAGCAGCGATTTGTCCGCGCTACGTTCTGCCAAAGTCCGTGAGATTTGGACAAGACGTGTGACGGCAGGCGGTGGGGCTGGTCGAACGGTAGGAGTACTGGGACAGGCTACTTGGGTTTGCGTCCTGAATCCCTGTCGGGGACGGGACGTCCTGCGGATGTTATACGGAAAGAGGCCCTCGCGCGGGCAAAGGACTCTTCTGAGGGTGGGTGGTGCCTTGGGTGGCCACGCCAGATATGGACACCCCATCCGATGGGGTCACTGGCAAGTCCTACGGTTTCAATCCTGGCGGCAGGATGGGGAGTGGTTCGATTGCCGAGCCCAAGCATCTGCTCCGTCAGCTTCCAATTGCCGCTCACGACCCTTATGGAAAGCTTTCCATAAGGGCCGAAACCGGGCATTTGGCCTGCGCTTCCCAGCGGCCGCAAACCGCTCCGAAACGTATAGGATAGGTTGGTACGTAACAGCCAGTCACCGTCGCCATGCTCACACTGCACCTGATCCAAGACTGCACGGTCTATATCACCCGGGACGCATGAGCAGGGCGAACATGATGCCGCCCTTTCCCGTGTGGGTCCATGTGTAAGGTGCCAACAGCCACAACAAGCAGCCGCATGTTTCAGCCGGCGCCCGCCAAGGTTGGAGCTGCAGAACCTATCGCCAACTGTCGCCTGGGTCGTCCTGGTAGTCCAAGAGTTCTTCGCGGAGGATTTCTATATCCGTGGGTGCATCGATACCGATGCGTACCTGGCGTCCGTTGACAGCGAGCACCGTGACGGTGACGGTCTCTCCAATTTTCAGGGATTCACCGTCACGTCGAGTCAGGATCAGCATGGGGACACTCCTTGTGCAGAAAATGGGTCAATAAGCCATGACGTGGACACCCACGCCCAGCCGTTCCAGCGGTAGGCTCACTGAGATGTGCTGCGGGGTGTCGAGACGGTGGAGAGTCGATCGTTGGCAGCGCGCTGCCAGGGGATCAGGCAGTGTGGGAATGGCCTGTCGTATCCTGAGGTCCTCATCGCGTCTTGGCGCTCACGCATACATCCCTATGAATCCTGACCAGCAATGTACGCGAAACGGCCGTAAAAACCGTGCGGCAATTCTCAAAACCTCGCCTGCCATCCCAGGGATGACACACCGGCTGCTTCGCAGCGCGCCGGGTGGGCCACATACCGTCTTTGCTACAGGCGCCGATACTCCTCGATATACCGATTGCTCAGGCCCTGGATGGCGGTGATACGCCGGTTGCGTTCGATCTCCCAGTCATCCGGCGGGTATTGGTTGTTCCAGGCCCGGTAGAGCTGCTGGTCCTGGCGGCTGAGCCGAAAACCGTAGGTGTCCTGCATATAGAGCATGGCCCGGGCGATGAAGCCCTTGGCATGCTGAGGCGGCTGGGCGCGCCGGATGCTAGCATCGATCCGGATCTGGCAGTCTCCGTAGGTGTCACCGCCTTGAATCATCCCCCAGTTGTAGTTTGAGCGCCGACCGTTGATATACCCCACGCTGGGATACAGGTTGTGCAGGTCATTGTGTGCTGCTACAAAACTGGGGTCCACGCGTTGGCAGCAGTCCCGGCCTGATAACTGCCGCCCCCCGGAGGTCGTGCATTCGGGGAAACTCCCGGGCTCCCGCCAACACTGCCGAAAACTCCCGAACTGGGATGCCGGGAAAACATGTTCAGCCTCAATACGCTCTGCGCGCGCATTGCCGATCAGCTTGCCCATGCCGCAGCTGGCCAGATCCACCTCGTTGTCGGTGTTGTAGTTGCAGCCGCAGTACAGCGTCTCCTGCCGGTCGTAATGCACCTGCTCGTACAGCGCACGTCGAGTCAGGTGCCAGCTGGTCGCTGTGCGGGGCAGTTCGCCGGTCGGCACCGGCGTGTAGTCGGTATCCCCGCCACCGGACAATCCATCGAAATCCTGCCACAGGGCCGCCAGCTGCTCGCCCAGGCTGGTCCCATGCTCGCCGGCGGCCGAGACCACCCATTGCCTGACCTCTGTGGCGATATCGACTGCCTGCCGTGCCTCAGACGGCGCCTCCTCCAGAAGGGAATCCGGGAGGTACGAGATGCCGCCGACCAGGCCTACGACCACAATGAGCCCATAGAGGAAGGCCTTTAGACGCGCGGGGCGGACCTTGACGGCCTGTTTCTTCGGAGTCGTTGCCGTGATTTTCTTTTTCTTCTGAGGGGGCTTGCGTTTTTGAGGCATGAGGTTCTGGAAATATGAAAAGCCCGCTAGCTTGCCACAAATCCTGTCGCAAGTGCTTCACAGGATCCGCTATGAGCCCTCATGAACCACCGGCAGCCGGCTTCGACTGGGTCAAGCACTTCCACCAGCGGTCATCATTTGTCTCTAGCCGACCCAGAGCGGTCGCTCGGTAGGAGTGGATGAGAGACTCCAATTGCCTGCACAGCTGACAGTCGAACGCACCCCCGTTACTGTGAAAGACACCGATGAGGCGAACAAAAGCTCTATGCTGTGACATCCAAGCAAAGAACTTTCCGGCGCGTCGTAGTGCCGGGTGCCCGCGCAAGCGCCGTCTGGCGGAAGGCGCACGGAAAGCCAAGAACGGAGGCCCTCGTCGCCACGCGACAACGGCCGGTTTGGGCTCTCTCGACGCCTTAGGCGGAACCCGTGGCACAACCGTCCGGTTCACCCAGAGCCCAAAGGAGATATCATGAACGACGCGCTGATCTGGTTGGGGATCGCTTTCTGCGTCTCGCAATCGGCCCTGTTCTCCGGGTCGAACATCGCTGTATTCAGCCTCAGCCGCCTCCGGCTCGAGGCGGCGGCCGCAGCGGGAGACAAGACCGCCTCAAGCGCCCTCGATCTCAGGCGCGATGCGAACTTCACGCTCGTCACGATCCTCATGGGCAATGTCGCCATCAACGTGCTTCTGACCCTGCTGGCGGATTCTGTGATGGCGGGGGTGCTGGCGTTTCTCTTTTCCACCGTCGTCATCACCGCGTTGGGCGAAATCGGGCCCCAAGCCTATTTCTCCCGTAATGCACTTCGAGCAGTCGCGATCTTCGCGCCGGTCCTGCGGTTCTACCGTATCCTGCTCTGGCCGCTAGCAAAGCCCACAGCCCTTCTTCTGGACGCATGGGTCGGCACCGAAAGCGTTCCCTGGTTTCGCGAACGCGAATTGCACAACATCCTGCGCTACCACGCCGTGCATGACGACAGCGAGGTGGGACGCGTGGAGGCGATCGGGGCGATCAACTTCCTCGCGCTCGACGACCTCGTCATTCAGGATCAGGGTAGACCTCTCGATCCCGAAAGCATCGTGCAGCTGCCCTTCGATGAGGATCGCGCGGTCTTCCCCGCACTCGACCGCTCGCAAGGCGATCCCTTCATCCGCAAGCTGGCCGCATCGCGCAAGAAGTGGATCGTTCTCACCGATGACGACGCGCAGCCGCGCCTGTTGCTGAATGCGAATGCCTTTCTGCGGGACTTTCTGGTCCTCGGGCGCGATGTCGCGCTTGGCGACTACTGCCATCGCCCGGCAGTGGTCACCAGACCGACGGAAACCCTCGACAAGGCCCTCGGCATCCTGGCCACCCTGCGCGCCAAGGACGCCGGCCATGACGAGACGGTGATGTTACTCTGGTCGCCGAAGGTGAAGCGGATGGTCACCGGGTCGGATGTCCTCAGGTGCCTGCTGAGCGGCATGGGCGAGCACGAGAAGATCGCGACCATGGATGCGCCAAGTCCCTAAGTTTGTGGGAGTGGTTGGGAATACTGGCCATTGTTGCCGTAATTGCTCCAGTTCAGCAGGAGACGATTGCCGCTCACGACCCGGAACGGTCAGCCGGCGGGAACCGGTGAGGGACCGCACTCGGAAGTGAAGCTGACGTTCGAAATGAGTCTTCGGTGGCGAAATGAAAACGTGACCGACCCGCAGTGAAGCGGTGTGGATCATCGCCTGCGTCGAGGGTCCGGTAGTGATTCAGAAAACCCGAGGGCGGTCAAAAGCCGC
>NZ_JAJNAN010000086.1:0-4307 GCF_022227565.1 Ectothiorhodospira sp. 9100 | reverse complement strand
CGCAGTTATTCGCCGATACCCCGCAGGGGGCCCGGGCCAGCGCCACCTGTTACTCACTGATCGAAACAGCCAAAGCCAATGGCCTGGAGCCCTCGGCCTACATCCATCATGTGCTGGAGCACATTGCCAAGGCCGATACGGTGGAGAAGCTCGAAGCACTGCTGCCCTGGAACGCGCAGCTGCCGGCAGCCAAAGCAGCCTAATTCCAATCCCGCAAGGGGGTCGGTTTTTGGGCGCTTACGGTGCATGACCTGGTTACACCTCACGTTGATCAGTGAAGCTGACTAAAAACTTCGGGGTGTTGCTCAGCAATGCGAAGAAGCGCAACCGCAGGACCCTGCGGCTCGCGCCGACCCTGTTCCCAGTCCTGAAGGGTTCGCACACTCACGCCCATAAGACCGGCAAATGTTGACTGTGACATGTGTAATTTCAGTCTGATCACTTTGGGCGGTGAAGGATCTGAAAGCTCATGCGTTCGCAGGACCAATTTACCCTTTTTGAATTTCTTGATTTCATTGATACCTTCAAGAATCTCTACCCCAAGATTTCGGTCACCCATTTTTGATTGCCTCCGCTATCTGCTTGAGCGCATGGCCAGGAATACTGGCCCACTCTGATTTACTGTACAGCGTGAGCATCCATATCTCGTGATCAGATTTCTTCCAGTAGTATATGGCTCTGATACCACCGCTCTTTCCCGAACCCGCTGGTGCCCATCGAACTTTACGAACACCACCCGAACCTTTAATCAGATCCCCGGCATCTGGCGTTTGCAGAAGGTAGGTTTGAAGCCCACGGTATTCCTCATCCGTGAGGTAGTTCGGCAATAGCTTGGTGAACATCGAGGTTTCGATGAATAACATTGCCAGAATGTACGGCGATGCCGTATAGATGTCAAGGCCGGATCAGTGAGGTGTAACGCCGTGCTCACCGGAAAATTAGGAGCGTAGCGATTAATTTTTCCGAGTGCAGCAACTTGTTCGGCTTCACTGGCACTCGGAAATAAGGCCAATTATTTTTAATATGCCCACGCGTTTTGTTTGAACAACTCCACTTCATCAGGATCAATGACTTCAGCCGTGTCGGTAACATCCCCTACCATCAAATTTCTGACGTCAATACTTTTCTTCAACTTGGCGTTCGAAATCCATTCACATTTCCATAACGGTGGGGCCCCACCATTGACAATTTGGCAGATTAGTTCATCGCTTTCGAACTTAATTCCTACACTTTGAGGCTGAGTGACTCGTTGCAACCAAATTTCGAGATAACCATTGTACGGTACCCGTTTCATCTTATTGCGCACCTTTAGCCAAAGATCTGTTTTTTCTCCATCAGGAGCAAGGGCTATAAGATGGCTCAAGATGCCAGCAACCGCTGGGAAGGTTGCTGGAGAAACGTACGCAATATCTGTGGCAATGGCAACTTGCACTTCGAGATCTTCTGGAGGTTGTTTTTGTTTAGAAATCTTAGTATGAAATTCACTAACTAGCCGTCTCAAAGCTCCACTATTTGCATATTTCTGTCCGAAAGTATGCAACCTGAGAAGCTGTTTTTAGATGGTTTTCGCGTTGGTTTTCCCGAGATCTTGAAGTCCAATCCCAGCAAGTTTATCAGGCTTTAGAGACCCTTCAATAACATTTCTGGAGGAGTACGTCTTTGAAACCCCGAGCTTCATTCCGACTGTCCGTAATTTGTCGCTTACAACTTTGAGGACCTGTTCTGCTCGCTCATCGCTATTAGCAAATATCCGATAATCATCCCTGTACCGAAGGATTTTTATGTCAGTGCATTCTCCCAGCTCTCCGTTAATTTGCTCATCCACATAGCCCAAAACTATTTCAGCCACAAAATCCATGAGAACTGAGCCTTGTGGGATACCATTTGTCTGACCATAACGGCTAGCCTGGATATGAGAATCAATCTGGTTTCCAACCAAAGACTTTTGACCTTTTTTCTTTTTCGCCTCATCGATCCCATGAATAGCCCAAGCTATGCTATGGGTGTATAAAGAACCATAGCAATCAGTGACATCAGTATGAAGTATATGGCTAAACTCTAGCGAATATTTCAAGGATCGTTGCTCAACGGCTTGCCACCAGTTCTTTACCTGAGTCGCGACGTCTGTTTCATGGTCAACTGACATGACCGGAGCACTACAACAGTCAATGATTCCATCCTCAAAATCGTCTATTCGGGATTTAATAAGCCTCCAATTCTCTTCGTCACATATGACATTAACCAAGGACACATACAATACTGGATGAATCAATTCATACGGACGCCACGCAAACCTTCCATCTTTATTAGCAATAAAACTATAATTAACTCCTGGAAATTCAGCGGGATTATCTTTCTTAAACTGAAAATATGTGCCGGACTTTAAAATGGCAGCAACCTCAGATAGTATTGGCTCAAAGCTTACGTAGCTTGGCATATCGCCATTAAAGTAGCTACTTCCTTTTAGGAAGTGCGCACGCGCGTCGTCGTGCGAGAGGTCAATTAACCGTTTCATACGTAAACCAATCTAGTTGTGATGCCGAACGTCTCACATCACCGGCAGAAAAAAGCAGAGCGACGAGGAACGAGGAGCGGCGCTTTTTACTGTCCGAGTGCATGTGATTGTTAGAGAATATTTCACTTAAACAGCAAATATAGAACTATGATTACGCCAACAACCCACCAAATTGCCGACGAGCCGCTCTTTTTCTTTGAACCTGATGTTCTTCTTTTCTTCGGTGTTTCATCTTCAAGTTGAAGATTGAATTTTATTACATGCTCACTCCCCGAATGGCTTTGCGTACTTTCTATATCCCAGCTCGGCTTAAAACCACCGAGAACATATCTATTGATTTTCTTGATAATAGGCTTTATCCCTACAGCGACCTCTTTGTAATCCCCGTTAACCTCCTCATAGCTTGTTCTGTATTGCCAGTTGCGATCACTTTTGGGGTTTATGCTGTCAGGTAGTTTCTCTAGAGTTTCAAGAACTCGCTTTCTATCCAGAACCGGACACAGTTCGTTTTCTTTTAATGTGAGTTCTAATTCATGCTTAATTCTGTTTTTATCGAAGTGCCATACGCCTGATTTATCAAATTCACCACAATCAAGCCAACCACCACCCCATTCATTGATTGGCATATTTAGTCTTTTACAACCCCAAATATTGGCTTCATATTCTTTTTCACCAAAGCAAAACTGTTCAGGCTTATATGCTTTTTGTCTATTTCTGTAACAACCAACACCATAATAAGTTAAATCTTTTTTAGTTGCGGTATGCCCATTTATGAGCATTTGAGATGATTTCCAACTGCCAACCAATTCAAATAGATTAACAATCAAATCGACTTCTGTAATTGGAAGTAAAAGTTTGTGTTGGGTTTGCTTCCCTTCGCCCGTGACGGAGTAAGACGGGATGTTTTTGCAAATCTCAACTGCCTTGGTGAAGTTTGCGGACGAGCTTTCACCAAATGATATTTCGACATTCGCTACATGCGATTCTGCGACGGGCACAGTTACTCGATCAGCATCAGTGACAGGGTCGCCGCATTGTGGGCAAAACTTTGACCCCTCATTTATTCCAGCACCACATTTATCGCATATCAGCATGATTGCTCCTCTGACTTCTTCTTTTCTCTAACGTTTGAGCTCAGCGGCGGCCCATCAGGGCCGTCCGCTGGAGCGAATTGTTATGCCTCATGACTCAGGCTCTGTATTACCAGTACGCCGGATCGCGGAACGCCTCGACGCAACCTGGACGTTCGGTGCGTGCCTGAATTGGCTCTTTGGAAAGAGACTGCCCCAGCCAGCCATGAGGCATGGATAGATCCAGTGGGGCCTTGAGGACGTCCTCTGACAGCGGCAGGAAGCCCACTTTTCCGTAGTAAGACGGATCGCCATAGGTTACCGCTACCAAGGCGCCATCACTGGCCAACTCATTCAGCCCATACCTGATTAGTGCCTGGCCGACACCGGACCTTTGACGGTCGGTAGATACAGCCACTGGAGCAAGCATGTAAATCGGTGCCCCATCTGCAAATTGGAGCCTAGTGAAGAATATGGCTCCGACAAGCTGTTCATTCTCAACTGCGCCGAAGCAGATAATTTCACTGCCATCGATGCTGGCGCTCAACTTGGCAACCAGACCCCCAATTAAGGCTCCTTCCTCTGCTCCTTCGGAAGAACCAAACGTGGAGGCAAAGAGCTGGGTTAGATCACTCGCCTTTTCCTTTCCAATTCTTTCAAACTTCATTCTATGTACTCAAATTCGTTAAGTAGTAATGCGGGTCGTTGCTGCACGTGAGGCA
>NZ_JAJNAN010000085.1:0-4326 GCF_022227565.1 Ectothiorhodospira sp. 9100 | reverse complement strand
ACCCCCCCCCCCCCCCCCCCCCCCCGGGGGGGGGGGGGGGGGGGGGCGGGGGCCCCCAAGGACTGGCACAGTGCCTATCCCGCCCCCTCATCCCCGCCCCTTCTCCCCCAGGGGGAGAAGGGAGTATTAGCGGGACACCCCCGCCTCCCTCAACAACTCCCGCACATAATTCCCCGGGATGGCATAACTGATCCCACTGGGCCGATCCAGTGCCCGCTCACGCCCCTCCTTCACAAACACCATGTTCAGCACCCCGATCACCTCACCCGTCTCAGGCCGGTACAAGGGGCTGCCACTGTTCCCGGGATAGGCCGTGGCATCCAGCTGAAACACGGTGTAGGGATCCCGCAACCGCCGGATCACCGCCGGGTCCAGGTTCTGGGTGGAGCGCACGGGCATGGCAATGGGCGTAATGGCCGAGACGATCCCCGTATGGGTCGCCGGCACCAGCCCCAGCAACGCACCGATGGGAAACCCCGTCAGGGCGACGGTCTCACCTTCGCGCAACCGATCCGAATTGCCCACCTGCAGCGTCGGCAACCCGCGCCCCTCAAAACGCAGCAAGGTCAGATCCCGCAAGGGATCCGACGCCACCCGCCGCGCTTGGCGCATCTCCCCCGAATCGCCACGCCCAGGGATGAAGATGGCCAGATGTTCGCGATTCTCCGAATCCAGCATGTGCGGAATCACGTGATCATTGGTGATCACATGCCGCCCATCCCCCACCGCAAAGCCGGTGCCCAGCAACTGCGCCCTGGGCGAACGCGTGGGCTGAAACGTCCCTACCCCCACCACCGACGGCTTGATCTTCTCAATGGTATCGGCCAGATCGGAACCCCCCACCGAAGCCAGCGGCACCCACCACAGCGCCCAGAACAACACACCCAGCACACCCATCCGACTCAACGCACGCATCCCAAACCTCCCACGCCCTGAAGGGCGCTTCATCATCCTCTACCAAGGCACCACCCCACCATCATGAGCCGAGCCCCCGAAACGCCACAAGCCCCCATGATGTCATGCCTCCCACGCAACTCCGCCCAGTGTAGCCAGTCGCGCCCAACAGTATCCCGTACAGGCGCTTCGAGAAGCGCCCCTTCCTGCCCCCCAAACCGTACGGGCGCTTCGAGAAGCGCCCCACCCCAACCAACATCCATACCACCGCTGACACACCCCCCTCCCATCGGTTATAAACACCCCATGGACAACAGCCACCTCCTCCACCATCTTCTCCAGGCCTCTGCCCACCGCGCACCCGATGCCCCGGCGGTCACCTACGGCAAGCACACGCAGGACTATGCCGCCGCCACCCAAGCGGCACAACGCTTCGCCCACGGACTTCAGGCCCTGGGCCTGGAACGGGGCGAACGGGTGGGCATCTTCCTGGAAAAGCGACTGGAGACGGTGAGCGCCATCTTCGGCACCAGCGCCGCCGGCGCTGTATTCGTCCCGGTCAACCCGGTGCTCAAGGCCGACCAGGTGGCCTACATCCTGCGACACTGCAACGTGCGCGTACTGGTCACCTCCCCGGCCCGCTTCAATGCCCTTAAAGAAGCCCTGGAACACTGCCACGACCTGCGCCACGTCATCCTCACCGACACCCCAGCGGATGAGCACACCCTCCCCGGCGCTACCGTCCACGGCTGGGCATCCCTGGCCGATGCCCCCGAGGCCCCGGAACCGCGCGTCATCGACACCGACATCGCCGCCATCCTCTACACCTCTGGCAGCACCGGCGGACCCAAGGGTGTGGTGCTCTCCCATCGCAACATGGTCATGGGCGCCAAGAGCGTGGCCCAGTACCTGGAAAACCACGCCGACGACAGCCTGCTGGCCGCCCTGCCCCTGTCGTTTGACGCCGGTTTCTCGCAACTCACCACCGCCTTCCACAGCGGCGCGCGCGTGGCGCTGCTCAACTACCTGCTGCCCCGGGACGTGATCAAGACCCTCGCCCGGGAGAAGATCACCGGCCTCACCGCCGTGCCCCCCCTGTGGATCCAGCTCACCCAGCTGGAATGGCCCGAAGGCATCGACGCGCACCTGCGCTATATCGCCAACACCGGCGGACGCATGCCCCGCGAGACCCTCAACCGCCTGCGCGAGCACCTGCCGCGCACAAGCCCCTATCTGATGTACGGCCTCACCGAGGCCTTCCGCGCCACCTACCTCCCCCCCGAGCAGGTGGACAACCGCCCCGACTCCATCGGCAAGGCCATCCCCAACGCCGAGGTCCTGGTGCTGCGGGAAGACGGCAGCCCCTGCGCCCCCCACGAACCCGGCGAGCTGGTCCAGCGCGGCGCCCTGGTCGCCCAGGGTTACTGGAACGACCCCGA
Organism: Ectothiorhodospira sp. 9100; assembly: GCF_022227565.1. Classification (NCBI taxonomy): domain Bacteria; kingdom Pseudomonadati; phylum Pseudomonadota; class Gammaproteobacteria; order Chromatiales; family Ectothiorhodospiraceae; genus Ectothiorhodospira; species Ectothiorhodospira sp. 9100. Next base: position 1,993 of record NZ_JAJNAN010000085.1, on the reverse strand, counting down.
CAAGACCGCCCACCACTTCAAGCCCCTGCCGGCCCTGGCCCCCGGCCGCCAGTCCGGCCTCGTCCTGCCCGAGATCGCCGTCTTCTCCGGCGACACGGTCAAATATGACGAAGAAGGCTATCTCTACTTCATCGGCCGGCGCGACGAGATGATCAAGACCTCCGGCTACCGGGTGAGCCCCACGGAGGTGGAAGAAATTCTCTATGCCACCCGCCAGGTAGGCGAGTGCGTGGCCTTTGGCCTGCCCGACGACACCCTGGGCCAGCGCATCGCCGTGGTGGTCACCGCCCCGGAAGGCACCCCGGTGGACACCCAGGCCCTGCTCAGCGAATGCAAGGCCCGCATGCCCGCCTACATGGTCCCGGCCAGCATCCACATCCACCAAGGCCCCCTGCCAAGAAACCCCAATGGCAAACTGGACCGCAAGAGCCTGGCGGGGCAATACAGCCCATAATTAAGGTGCATGGATAAAGCGCTTGCCCCCTCCCAGTCATACTGAGACCATTCGGGACCATGGACACGCCCAAATCATCCAAACCCACCCACACCCACATGACCCAGTTCCCCGCTACCAACGGCGAACTGCTCATCGGCGGCCAGCCCCTGCGCCGTATTGCCGCCCGCGTGGGACGCACCCCCTTCTACGCCTACGACCGCGCCCTGCTCACCCGGCGCGTGGCGCACCTGCGAGAACACCTGCCCCCGGCCATCAAACTGCACTACGCCATGAAGGCCAACCCCATGCCCGCCCTGGTGGGACACATGGCGGGCCTGGTGGATGGCATCGACGTGGCCTCCGCGGGTGAGTTGAAGGTGGCCCTGGACGCCGGCGCCGACCCCGCCGAGATCAGCTTCGCCGGCCCCGGCAAACAGGACACCGAACTGCGCCAGGCCGTGGCCGCCGGCATCCTGGTGAATATTGAATCCTTCCGCGAAGTGGACATCCTGGCGAAGGCCTCCCGGGAACTGGGCCTGCCCGCCCGAGTGGCCGTGCGCGTGAATCCCGACTTCGAACTCAAGAGCTCCGGCATGAAAATGGGCGGCGGCCCCAAACAATTCGGCGTGGATGCCGAACAGGTGCCAGAACTGCTGGCCCGTATCGGCGACGCCCAGCTGGCCTTCGAGGGCTTTCACCTCTTCGCCGGCTCCCAGAACCTCAAGGCCGACTCCATCATCGAGGCCCAGCGCCAGTGCTTCGACCTGGCCCTGCGACTGGCCGAAGACGCACCCGGCCCCGTCAAGTTCCTCAACCTGGGCGGGGGATTCGGCATCCCCTACTTCCCCGGCGAACAGCCCCTGGACATCGCCCCCGTGGGCGACAACCTCAAGACCATCGTCGAAGAGGCCGCCGTCAAACTGCCCCACACCGAGATCGTCATCGAACTGGGCCGCTATCTGGTGGGCGAAGCGGGCGTGTACGTCTGCCGCATCCTGGATCGCAAGATCTCCCGCGGCCACCCCTTCCTGGTCACCGACGGCGGCCTGCACCAGCACCTGTCCGCCTCCGGCAACTTCGGCCAGATCATCCGCAAGAATTACCCGGTGGCCATCGGCACCCGCATGGAAGACACCCCCCGGGAGACCGCCTCCGTGGTCGGCCCCCTGTGCACCCCCCTGGACCTGCTGGCCGACCGCATGGAGCTCCCCCCTGCTCAGCCCGGCGACCTGGTGGTCATCTACCAGTCCGGCGCCTACGGCCTCACCGCCAGCCCCGAGAAATTCCTGGGCCATCCGGCAGCAGTGGAAGTGCTGGTGTGAAGGAAGCCCGTCTCCACCTCAAACGCCACCACCTGCCGCGGTGTCTTATCCACATAGTAGTGGTCATGCCTTGGCTTGGACGCAAGGCGTGCTGTTGATGGGCGGGAATAGCGGTTGAGCGCTAAGCCTCCGGCACCGTCTCCACCTCAAACCCCACCACCTGCCGCTGCTCCCGGGAGAACTCCACCCCAATCAGATGGATCGGCTGACCCCGCCCCCGGTACTTGTCCGCATA
>NZ_JAJNAN010000084.1:0-4359 GCF_022227565.1 Ectothiorhodospira sp. 9100 | reverse complement strand
CTACGTTACCCGTGTGTCTCCATGTCATACGGGCCATCGTAGAGCGTACGGGTCGTTCGTGAACGACCCTTGCTGCCCCTCGGGCTCAGTCCCGCCAGTCAGTCCCATCCCTCCGGCGTGATCCCCCACACCTTCTCGGCATACTCCGCCACCGTCCGGTCGATGGAGAAATAGCCCATGCGTGCAGTATTGAGCATGGCGTGTCGCGTCCAGGCCTCCTGATCCCGGTAGAGTTCATCCACCCGCTCCTGCTCGCGGATATAGGACTCGTAGTCCGCCAGCACCATGAAGGTGTCCACCTCCAGCAGATGATCCACCAGATCCCGGTAGCGTCCGGGATCAGAGGGTGAGAAGAATCCATCACGGATCATGTCCAGTGCCCGGCGCAACTCCTGATTGGACTCGTAGTAATCCCGTGGTCGGTAACCCTCGGCTCGCAACTGATCCACCTCGTCCGCGTTCAGGCCAAAGATGAAGATGTTTTCTTCGCCCACAGCCTGACGAATCTCGATATTGGCGCCGTCCAGGGTGCCGATGGTCATGGCCCCGTTGAGGGCCAGCTTCATGTTGCCCGTCCCCGAGGCCTCGGTCCCGGCTGTGGAGATCTGCTCCGATAAATCTGCCGCCGGGATGATGATCGAGGCACTGCTCACATCATAGTTGGGGATGAAAGCCACCTGTTGTTTGCCGGCCACCACCGGGTCGTGGTTGACCACATCGGCCACATCGTTGATCAGATGAATGATCTGCTTGGCGCGCACATACGAAGGCGCTGCCTTGCCGGCAAAGATGCTCACCCGCTCCACCTGCTCTTCCGTGCGACCGTCACGGATGCGGTTGTAATAGTTGATGATATGCAGCACGTTCAGGAGCTGGCGCTTGTACTCATGGATGCGCTTGATCTGCACATCGAACATGGCGTCCGGGTTCACCGTCAGCCCCAGCTCAGTCTTGATCATGGCGGCAAGGCGCTGCTTGTTGGAGCGTTTTACCTGCTGGAAGCGCTCCCGGAAGCCCGGGTTGTCGATCAGGGGCTCCAGCTGGGCCAACTGCTGCAGGTCCATCACCCACTTGTCGTCGATGTGTTCACTGATCAGGTCACGCAGATCCGGGTTGGCCTGGTTCAGCCATAGCCGCGGCGTGATCCCATTGGTGATGCTCACGAAACGACCCGGCCACAGGCGGTGAAAATCCCGGAACAGGTTTTTCTTCAGCAACTGGGTGTGCAGGGCCGCCACCCCGTTGACCCTATGGCTGCCCACCACGGCCAGATGGGCCATGCGCACCCGCCGGCCATTGGCCTCGTCGATGATGGACAGGCGCTGGACGATGTCATTGTCGCCAGGGAAGTTGTGGCGCACCTCGTTGAGGAAGTGGAAATTGATCTCGTAGATGATCTGCATGTGCCGTGGCAGCACCCGCTCCATCAGGTGTACCGGCCAGGTTTCCAGGGCCTCGGGCATCAGGGTGTGGTTGGTATAGGAGAACACCCCGCAGGTGATCTGCCAGGCCTGCTTCCAGGGCACATGATGCTGGTCCACCAGCAGGCGCATGAGTTCCGCGATGGCGATGGCCGGGTGGGTGTCGTTGAGCTGGATGGCCACCTTGTCGGGCAGCTCCTTCATGCCATAGCCCAGCTGGAGATGGCGCGACACGATGTCCTGGATGGAGGCGGAGACAAAGAAATACTCCTGCTTCAGGCGCAGTTCCCGGCCAACGGCGGTGGCATCGTTGGGGTAGAGCACCATGGAGATGGTTTCCGACTCGATCTTCTCCTGCACTGCGCGGATGTAATCGCCCTCGTTGAAATAATCCAGGTCGAAGTCCCGGGTGGCCTTGGCAGCCCACAGCCGCAGGTTGTTCACGTTCTTGTTGCCAAAGCCTGGGGTGGGCAGGTCGTAGGCCATGGCGATGACCTCTTCGCCATCCTCCCAGTGATGCCGGGTGACACCCCGTTCACGGTGCTCCACCACGTAGCCATAGAAGTGCACGGGGTAGATCTTTTCCGGGCGCGGAAACTCCCAGGGATTGCCGTAGCGCAGCCAGTTGTCCGGGTGTTCCACCTGCTCGCCTTCTTCCACATGCTGATGGAACATGCCGAACTCATAGCGGATGCCATAACCGTAGCCGGGCAGGCATTGGGTGGCCATGGAGTCCAGGATGCAGGCCGCCAGCCGGCCCAGGCCACCATTGCCCAGGGCAGCGTCCGATTCCAGGCCGACGATCTCATGGAGGTCCACGCCCATCTCCTGGAGGGCCTCCTTGCAGTTCTCGTAGAAGCCGAGATTCATCAGGCTGTTCACCAGCATGCGGCCGATGAGGTATTCCATGGAGAGGTAGTACACCCGCTTCACCTGTTCCTGATTGAACAGGCGCTTGGTGTACATGCGGCGCTCGATGATGCGTTCGCGGGCGGCGTAGGACACGGCCTGCAGCCAGTCGCGCCGGGTCGCGTTGAGCGGGTCCTTGCCCACGGTGTGTATCAGTGCCTCGCGGATGGAGTCCTTGAGTGCGTCCTTGTCGCAAGACAACGGGGTCGGGTCGTAGTCGTGCACCATTTCCAGCTTTTTCATAGGCCTGTATCCGTGGGGGTGGTAGGTTCTGTATCCAGTCTCCGGACTTACGCGCTCACTGGCAAGGGGTGAGCCAGACGGTAGAATCGCGGTTCAGGCCGGCTCCGGCGGGGCCGTTCCCGAACGGCCCGTACAGGGGGTCGTGTTGGGTGTTGGGTGGGTGTCTTATCAAGCGCGTACGGGCCGTTCGGGAACGGCCCGGGCCCAGGCGTCCGGTTGACGGGTTGCCTGGCATTACGCTCCCGTCGATTCCCGGGCCACCGCACGATGGCCGATGTCGGTGCGATAATACACATCCCACCAGCAGATGTTGCGTGCCAGGGCATAGGCCCTGGCCTGGGCATCGCTGACCCGGTCCCCCAGGCCCACCGCGCACAGCACCCGCCCCCCCTGGGTGACCACCTTGCCATCCTGCTCGGTCGTGCCGGCATGAAAGATCTTGGCGTCGGTTCCCGTGTCCGTATCCAGCCCCAGGACCTCGTCCCCCTTGCGGTAACTCCCGGGATAGCCCCCGGCCGCCAGGACCACCCCCAGGGCGGCGCGTGGATCCCAGTCGGCGGCTACCTGATCCAGACGTCCCGCCAGGGCCGCCTCCACCAGATCCACCAGGTCGGAGCGCAGGCGCATGAGGATGGGCTGGGTTTCCGGGTCTCCGAAGCGGCAGTTGAACTCCAGCACCTTGGGGATACCCTGAGCATCGATCATCACCCCCGCATAGAGGAAGCCGGTGTAGGGATGGCCCTCGGCCGCCATGCCCCGCACCGTGGGCAGGATCACTTGCTCCATGATCCGATCGTGGATCTCCGGGGTGACCACCGGTGCCGGGGAGTAGGCCCCCATGCCGCCGGTGTTGGGGCCTTGATCGCCATTGTCCCGGGCCTTGTGGTCCTGGGAGCTGGCCATGGGCAGCACGTGCTCGCCGTCCACCATGCAGATGAAGCTGGCCTCCTCACCCTGCAGGAACTCCTCGATCACCACCCGACTGCCGGCGGCGCCGAAGGCGTTGCCCGCCAGCATGTCGCGCACGGCGGCCTCGGCCTCCTCCAGGGTCTGGGCCAGGATCACCCCCTTGCCGGCCGCCAGGCCATCGGCCTTGACCACGATGGGGGCGCCCTGTTGCTGCAGGTAGGCCAGGGCCGCGTCCAGGTCGGTGAAGCTGCCATAGGCGGCGGTGGGGATTTGATGCCGGGCCAGAAAGTCCTTGGAGAAGGCCTTGGAGCCCTCCAGCTGGGCGGAGGCCCGGCTGGGCCCGAAGATGGCCAGGCCCTGGGCCTGAAAGGCATCCACGATACCCGCCACCAGGGGGGCCTCAGGGCCGACGAGGGTCAGGTCGATGCCTTGCTCTTGGGCAAAGGAGAGCAGGGCGTCGATGTCGGTGGCCTCGATGGGGGTGTTCTCACACTTGGGCTCGCGCGCCGTGCCCGCGTTGCCCGGCGCCACAAAGACACGCTGCACCCGGTCCGACTGGGCCACCTTCCAGGCCAGGGCGTGTTCACGGCCGCCGTTACCGATGATCAGGATCTTCACTGTTGGCACCTCAATACCACTCAAAGTCAATTATTCACCGCGGGAGCGGCCCCGAAAAAATGGGGACAGACCCCTTTTTGCCCCCCCCCCTTTTTTTTGGGACCTGTTTTCTGCAAGGCCAAAAAGGGGTCTGTCCCCATTTTTCCTATCCCCATTTTCCGCCATTTTTCCGTACCCCTTTCGCGGCCAAGGCCGCTCCCACATTGTTCGGGGCCTCCTGGATTGTCCCAGGGCTGTCCCGGATTGTCAGGGCCTTGCG
>NZ_JAJNAN010000083.1:0-4439 GCF_022227565.1 Ectothiorhodospira sp. 9100 | reverse complement strand
GCGGGCATCGTCTTCATTCAGCCTGGGTACCCGCCTCATGCAGCGCACCACCCGCCGCCACTCCCTCACCGAGGCCGGCAGCGCCTTCTACCCCCGCGCGGTGCAGATCCTGCAACTGGTGGATGAAGCCGAGCAGGATCTGGCCCTGGAGACCGACGCCGTGCGTGGCCGACTGCGTCTGAGCGCCCCGGTGAGTTTCGCCATCCGCCACCTGGCCCCGGCCCTGACAGACTTCAAGCGGGCCTACCCCGCGGTCATGCTGGACGTCACCTTCAACGACCATCTGGTCAACCTGGTGGAGGAGGGGGTCGACCTGGCGGTACGCATCACCTCATCTTGGTGGGGCGGTTTGCTGGGGGAGTGTAGGGGCGGTCTCGTATCGCTGGCCACGCGACTCCGGTCCATATCCCGTTCGCGACCCTTGAGCACCTTGCGTCACCAGCGTCGCCGCGTTGAGCTGAAACATGAAACCGATCACAAAATCCGGTAATGTTTCATCGAGTCGCACTCCCTCATTCCGCTTCACAGCAGCCCGCCAACCTCACATAGCCAGGGGGGCGTTCCAATCCGCCTAAGTCGATTTGCGCGGATTCTGTATAACACCAGTCGCGGGCATCCAAACCGTCAACTGAGGGCCTTTAGGGCGAATCAAGTTGGGCTTACCCCCTTCCGGTGGAATCAATGTCTTGGTAGTGCGGGGGGGGGGCTGAATCTTTGGGCTGTGGCCAAGTCAGGCCGGTACGATATGCAGATTCTGTATATCATGGGAAACGAAGTTTCTGTCGATCTAACTGTTAACCCTTTCAACCACCCATCTTGCAAAAGTCCGTCAATGACGTATATTGGTCGCCATGTTTACCATTATCGAAACCCCTACATTCGAAGCGGATGCCAGAAAGATCTGGACCGAAGAGGAGCGAAGCGCTTTCTTCGCCTGGTTGGCAGCCAATCCGGAAATTGGCGACCCAATTCCTGGTAGCGGCGGGTGTAGAAAGGTTCGATGGTCGGTGGCGGGTTCAGGGAAGCGTGGTGGGGTGCGAGTCATCTACTTCACCAGGTTGGCTAATGGTGAGATCTGGTTATTGGTGATCTACAAAAAGGCCGTTAAGGAAAACATACCCGCGCACATCCTGAAGTCGATTCGTGAGGTACTGGAAAATGAGTAACGAGACCCTGAGTGCAGAGGAGCTGGGAAACAAGCTGCTTCAATCTGTTAGAGAAATGAAAGCCGGCAAAGCTGCACGAGTCAGTCGTGTTGAGCCTAACGAGGTTGCAGAGGCTCGCGGCAAAACTGGCCTGACTCAGGTAGAGTTTGCTGAGGTACTGCATATTTCTCCACGTACCCTGCAGGAGTGGGAGCAAGGTCGACGTAAACCCTCCGGGCCGGCAAAGGCGCTCATCGAGATTGCTTTCCGCCATCCAGAAGTCATCCGGGAAGACCTTGAACTCAGGGGCTGAGATATCCCCACGAAATCATGCAGGAATCGCGGCGGCGAACACGGCCCGTATCCCCGACCGAATGCGTTGTAAGGTGTCATCGACGATTCTGGCGGATTCGCGCCGCAATATCCTCAATCCCAGGAAAAAGTGGGATAACACCCGTCGCTTGGCCGTGTTCGGCTGGTAATGACGGTGGCGTCCCTCGTGCTCTGCCGCCAAGCCCACCAACCAGGCTGCGAAGCTGGCCAGGGCAGCAATCAGCAACAGCACATCAAATCGTTGCGCGGAGCGGGAACGGGAACGATTCACGCCAAGTCCATAATGCTCGTTCTTGCTGGCTCGAAAATCCTCTTCGATACCCCATCACCAAGACCGCCATAGAAGCATTTTTGACAACCCCAGAAACGCCGTAAATACTTGATGTTAAAGCGTTGTTGGGGTTGGCACGATGGGTGGATCAGCGGCGTGACCCGGAGGGCTCCAATCGACTGGAGTCACCTGCCACGGGAGCGGCAGGAGCCCTTGATTGCGCTGCTCAGTCAGCTGGTGGAGCGCCGGCTCCGGGAAACACCACCCGAGGAGCCAGCACATGATCACCGACCACCCCGTGAGTCCTCTGCCCGGACTCAGCCCATTTGCGGGCAAGATTCAGCCGACCCACCGCAAGCGCATGGCGGCCATTTACGTTCGCCAGTCGACGCTGCAACAGGTTGAGCGTCATCAGGAGTCGACACGACTGCAGTACGCGCTCGCGGATCGTGCGGTGGAACTGGGTTGGGCGCCCGATCAGGTATTGATGATTGACGAGGACCTGGGGCGCTCTGGAGCCCACGCCGAGGGAAGGCCTGGATTCCAACGGTTGATGACCGAAGTCGGCCTTGATCATGTTGGCATTGTCCTGGGTATCGAGGTCTCCCGTCTGGCACGCAGTTCGCGTGACTGGTACCAACTGCTGGAAGTTTGCGCGCTATTCTCTACCCTTATCGGTGATGCTGATGGGCTGTATGATCCGCAGACCTACAATGATCGGCTGTTGCTGGGATTGAAGGGAACCATGTCGGAAGCCGAGTTGCATATCCTGAAACAGCGGATGTCAGAGGGCAGAAAGGCCAAGGCCCGGCGTGGTGAGCTCAAATTTGCGTTGCCGATGGGCTACATGAGAGACCTCGGTGGGACGGTGATCAAGGATCCGGACGCTCAGGCCCAAGCGGCCATCGCGACCGTCTTTGAGCAATTTTCCCGGTGTCGCACAATCAACGGGGTCTTGCAATATCTGGTCACTCACCAGCTGGCGCTTCCCTATCGCATCCGCACTGGACCGCAGACCGGACAACTGCAGTGGCGCCGTCCCAGCCGAGTCACCTTGAGTAATTTACTGCATAACCCCGCCTATGCGGGCGCCTACGCGTATGGGCGGCATCCAACTGACCCGCGCCGATGCCAACCTGGTCGGCCCGGCACCGGGCGGACCGTGGCTGCCATGGAGGATTGGAAGGTCCTGATCAAGGGCCACCTGCCTGCCTACATCAGTTGGTCGCAGTATGAGGCCAATATCGCGCAGATGGCCGCCAATACCGCCCAGGCCGGAGGGGTGGTGCGCCAAGGGGTATCGCTGCTGTCGGGACGCCTGATCTGCGGGCATTGCGGTTTGAGCATGGCTGCCCACTACAGCAATAGCGGGGTGTGCTTGCGCTACAATTGCGGACGAGAAGCGACGGATTATGGTGGGTCGGCCTGTCAATCGCTGGCTGGCGAGCCGCTTGATGCTCTCATCGCCCGATTGGTCCTGGAGGCCCTGGAACCCGCGGCTCTGGAGATCAGCCTGCAAGTGGCTGCGGATCTGGAGGGCGAACGTGCGCGCCATCATGCCGACTGGAATCGACGCCTCGAACGTGCGCGTTACGAGGTCGAGCGGGCCGAGCGCCAGTACCAGGTGGTGGAGCCGGAGCACCGCCTGGTCGCCCGTACACTAGAAAAGCAGTGGGAAGCCGCCCTCACCGCCGAAGCGCAGATCAAGGCCGACTATGAACGCATGCGTGCCAGCGAGCCTGCCACTTTATCGGAGGCTGAGCGCGACCGTATTCGCCAACTCGCCGCCGACATCCCGGCGCTCTGGCGGGCTTCTACCACCACTAATGCGGACCGGCAGAGTATTGTTCGGGCGCTTATTGAGCGGGTCATTGCCACCGTGATTGATGACAGCGAGCGGGTCACGGTGGAGATCCACTGGGTCGGGGGGCATCGTACCCACACCCTCCTGGTGCGTCCGGTGGCGCGTTTGGAGCAACTGAGTTACTACCCTCAGCTCGTCGCCCGCATGCTAGAACTGAACCAGGCTGGGCACCGCTGCCGGCAGATCGCCGAACAGCTCAACGCCGAGGGCTGGCGGCCCGCGAAGCGGCGCGAGACTTTCAATGGCCCCATGGTGGCCAATTTGCTCATCCGTGAAGGTGTCCGGGCCGGCCATTCTCCCGCCAAACCCACCCCCTGGCCCGAGCGCGGGGCGGATGAGTGGCCCATAACCGAACTGGCCTTTATCCTGGAAATGCCATCGGTCACATTATTCAGCTGGATACGCAAAGACTGGGTGCAGGCTCGACAAGTTGTCCGCGCGGGTCGTCACCAATGGTTGATTTGGGCCAACGAGGCTGAGATTGAGCGCCTGCGCGCGCGCCGCAAAGCGCCTCGTGGCTGGATAAAAGACCCCGATTCCCCGTCCGATGACCCCATCGGCGGATCCGCATGATCCTACTACGGAGGCAGCATGGCTGGTAAATCTCAATCTGCATCCTCAGCGAATACAGGGCTATCACCCGGTCGGTGATCTTCGACCCACCGGGCAGGGAGGTGGCAATCACCCAGGGTTCCCGTTTTCCCGCTGCATGCGCGCGACTCTTGCCGCTCTGGGCGCGCTGACCAGACCGGGTCGCATGAATGCGGCCCTGGAGAGTCTTGCGCAGGCCATACACCTGGCACACCAGCGAATCGTTACGAGTCAT
>NZ_JAJNAN010000082.1:0-5398 GCF_022227565.1 Ectothiorhodospira sp. 9100 | reverse complement strand
TAGTAGCTCTGCACGAAGAGGAAAGGAGATTTTGAGCATGCATACCGGCCCGTTTGTGGAAGCGGTGTATCCGCGGCCAGCCACTATATCGGTCACCGCCCCGAAGAAGCGGATCTTGCCAAATTTTGCCAAAAGACCTACGCTTGCTTCATGAGCACGATGAACATCTCTCTCCCGGATAGTCTGAAGTCCTTCGTGGACGAACAGGTCAGCCAGCGTGGCTATGGCACCAGCAGCGAGTACGTGCGTGAGTTGATTCGCAAGGATCAAGAGCGCTTGCATCTGCGGAAGCTGCTGTTGGCAGGAGCAGCCTCGGTCCCGGCAGCAACAGCCGATGCCCGCTACTTTGAAGGCCTGCGTGACCGGGTGCGCAAGAGCGCCAAGGCCGGCGCTCAAGAGTGAAAGCCAAGGCAGTCATCCCGCGTGAGCAGGCCAGCCGGGATGTTGACGAGGCTCTTGCCTACTACCTGAGTGAGGCCAGCGAAGCTGTGGCGCTCGGCTTCATCAATGCACTGGAGAAGGCCTACGGCCACATCGGTCGCCATCCGGCAACGGGCTCAACGCGCTACGCACACGAACTCAATTTGCCCGGCCTGTGCGCTTGGCCGCTGACACGCTACCCGCATGTCGTGTTCTACGTTGAGCATCCGCACCACATCGACGTCTGGCGTGTGCTGCATGGCCAGAGGGACATCCCGGTGTGGATGCAAGAGCCCGACAATGTTGGCATATTATGCCAATAGGCGCGCTCAACTTCGGACTCGCTCACCAGCCCCGACCGCGCTCGTTCAGACCAATCCTGAAAGAGCCGGAAACGATATTTGACTTCCACAAGGGGGCAAGGCCCAACTTCCCGGCAACGCTGGCAATGATGAGTCCGCCAACGCCGCCGCCGATGAGGATCAGCTCGTGTGAATGTTTCATCGCGGTTCGCGTTCATCCGGCAAGTCATCCAGGCCCGGTACCGATTCACGACGAATGCGCCACACCAGTCTTGGCAGGAAGATGGCCATGGCTAGCAGACCGATGGCGATCAGCACGGCCTGGATAGCGCGCTCGCCGCCGGCGATAGCCTCTGCCCCGGCATGACCGATTCAGACATACGCCAGTGCCCCGGGTATCATGCAGGGCAGCGTGGCAGCCACATAGTGCGTCAACATGAACACGACGGGTGCCCAGGCACCGAACTGGTCCAGTTGCTGGCGTACCCACTCCACGCTGAGGGCATCCCGATAAAGCACGCCCAGGGTCACCACGGCCGCGATGAACGCCAGCAGGACCCCGCTGACCAGCCATTGCCGATTCCAGCCATTCATGGCGCGGCTCCCGTTCTCGATCATCGTGGCCCAGTATCCAATGGGGACAGGTTCATTGCCTATCCGTAGTATCCACAACGCCGCGCTGGCAGGCCTTGATGCCCGGCGCCCATAATGTGCTGTGCGACTCCCTCACCGCCTCGACCGTGCGCTGCGGCGCGTGATCGTCACGCCTGACTTTCACCGCGTGCATCATTCCTGGCACCCCAACGAGACCAATAGCAATTTCGGTTTCAACCTGTCCTGCTGGGACCGGCTGCTGGGTACCTACCAGGCCCACCCAGCCCCGGTAGGGGCACGATCGCATGACGATCGGCATCAATGAGCCGCCGCCGAGCCGTTGCTCACGAACGACTCCTCACTGCTGCGCTGCGGACGCCCGAAAACCTCTATCGCGGGTATCCTTTTTGGGATATTGCAATTCGTGCCGGCGACCGGAAGCACCCATAATCGTGCAAGTCCGAAGCAGGCTTGCATTAATCTTCGATCATTACTAATGATGTGTACCATGAGTCGCATAAATAAAGGGAAAGCTGAAGAGCGTCTTGTAAGCTGTTCCCGCAGGTTTTGTAGTGGATGCGCGCTGGCTGGAGAACCACGGCGTCAACCGGTTCCTCACCCGGAAATACGTGGATCGCGGCTGGCTGGAGCGCCTGGAGCGCGGTGTCTTCCGTCGCCCCACGCCGCAGTCAGCCCCTCCGGACTGGAAGAGTTGCATCCTGTCTCTCCAAAAAATCATGGGTTATCAAGTCCATGTTGGTGGCATGTCCGCCCTTGACCTCCAGGGTTACCGCCACTATCTCCCGCTGGGTGCGCATCCGCCCGTGTGGGTCTACGGCAGTGACACACCGAGCTGGCTGTCGCGTCTCACCCTCGATGCGCCGCTCATCAGCCGCCCCCTGTCCCTGTTCGATGACCCGTCGCTCGGTCTGACGGAATACAAACATGGCAATGCCCCGACTCTGCCCTGGGGCTGGACGCTCCGAATATCCTCGCCCGAGCGCGCGATCCTCGAAGCACTTGACGAACTGCCCGCGCATGAGAGTTTTCATAACCTTGACATGGTTTCGAGGGGCTAGCGACGATGCGGCCTCGCCAGCTGACGGCGCTGCTGCAGAGCTGCCGCAAGATCAAGCTCAGACGCCTATTCTTCGTCTTCGCCGACCGCCACAAACATGTCTGGCGCGAGCGTGTTAACCCCGATGACTTCAACCTCGGCACGGGTGACCGCGCCCTGATAACGGGCGGCAAAATCCATCCGCGCTACCGCATCATGGTCCCGCCCGAATTCGTTGATATCCCAACGGGGGATGCCGATGGCCCGTGACGCCTATAGTGCACAGGTCGCGCTTCTGGTGCGCCTGCTGCCCTTCATCGAGGCGGAACCCGTGTTCGCGCTCAAGGGCGGCACTGCTCACGCGGGGCGTCGTGCACGATCCTGAACGCCGCGCCTTATCCTCAACGGTCGAAGATGAATTCGGCTATGCCGCCGTCCAGGTTGTGTCATTTGAGGATTTGTTCGGTGGCAAACTCCATGCGGCGGTCGATCGCCAGCACCCGCGCCCGACACACTGCTCGCGCCCGGACTGAGCGATCTGAACGAACCTTATGCCAGGGATTTCGTCGGCATGACGACCATCCCGATCTCAGTCGACGAGCTCGAAGCGAGCAGAGTTCGGCTCATCGCCGATATCCGCGGTCGCCTGTGTGACAATATCGTGCAATTCCTACTCAGCCTGCATGACGGCGAACCTGATTTCGGGACGATCGGCTTGCCGCAGGCACAAACCCTTCCAGCCGTCCGCTGGAAACTCTTCAACCTGAAAAAGCTTGCGCACGAGAACGCAGCCAAACATGCCGCGCAGCGCGTGGAACTCGAAAATCTTTTCCGCAACTCGTAGCCCATGGGGCCGTGAGCTTGTTAGCGCGAGCAGGGGAAGCCGGGTTTGATGTCCTGGCCACTGCCAAGACCGCCCGTGGGTCGGCCTGCTTCAGGACACTGGGACTCCCAAGGCAGGGCGGGGGTATTTGGCCGTGCCTTGCCGATCGTTGTCCCTTGCCGACCCATAGCGGACGGTCTGTGGAGGTGTAGAGAGACTCCAGTCGTACTCACAGCTGCCACTCGAAATACCCCGGATGCGATGGGATTGAAGACCACAGATCAAGAAGCCCCCGCGGGATGAACTGTGACTTGATGAGTGCGAATGTCGACCAGCGCCGGGGCCGTCGGGTGATCCTCGTCAACTCACGATCCGGTACCACGTTATTTCGGGGATACCCCGCAGTCCCAACACTAAGCCGCCTTGCCGTGGCGCTCACGCCAAAGATCGTAATCGAGTTGCATTCCTGCCCAGACTTCGGCACGTCCGCCTTGCTCCACACCCAGCCAGCGCTCGATGCGCAAAGCCATCTTTGGTGAAATACCCGCGTGACCGTGAAGCACACGGGACAGCGCTGCCCGCGTGACGCCCAGTTCGCGAGCCGCGGCTGCCACCGAAAGCCCCAGCGCTGGCAACACGTCATCTCGCAGGATTTCTCCGGGGTGCGGTGGATTGTGCATCGTCATCATGACCCTCCTCAGTGGTAGTCCTGATAATCGACCAGGATTGCATCACCGTTATCGAACTTGAAGGTCAGCCGCCAGTTGCCGCTGACCGAAACGGACCAATGCTCCGACAGGTTGCCTCTGAGTGGGTGCAAAGCCCAGCCCGGCAGATTCATGTCCTCCGGGGTGCTAGTCCGATTCAGCACAGCGAGTTGACGGGACAGTTTGGCAGCATGCCCGCTCTGGATACCCACCTTGGACCCAGTCTCGAAGAATTTTCGAAGGCCTTTGTGCCGGAAGCTCTTGATCACGCACCTGATCGTATAGTGTCGGTATACGTCATGCAATGACGTCCATCACTTGACGCACCAAGTTTCATCCACACCTGGTTCCGACTGCTGAGACCAATTTTGTGAAACCCGTAAAACCTTCACCGTTCACCCTTCAACCTTGAAGGCCTTCCCGAAGCGCTCCCCCTGTGGACCAGGCTGGTTCGGCGTGTCCGTTAGAGAAGCGACTTCAGCCGCTCAGATCCAAGCCCTCCGATGTCCGCTCAGGGCCGGCCACTGCCACCATCGGTCGTTGGGTGTCTCGAGCCGACCCTGACCGGCCACTCGGCCTGCAGTGACAAGAGACCGCACAATGCTCGAGAGCGGGCACAACTGCACAGACGATGACGCGGTCAAGGGGTAGTCTGCATGCTACAGGGCGGGACCTGATCCTTTTGCGCGTCCCGCGTCAGGGTCGGACCTGAATGGCTTTATTTGAGTAGGCGACCCCGTGTCGGAGGCAGTGCGGGATATACACCAGTGCCCTCTTATGCATACAATGTAGCTACAACGTGGCTATAGAATATCAGGAGGGACGCCATGAGTGCGGATACCGTGGTTCGAGCTCGTATCGACAGCGAAACCAAAGAACGTGCCACCGCGGCCTTGGAGGCCATGGGGTTGTCTGTGTCCGACGCAATCCGCTTGCTGATGTTGCGCATTGCCGATGAACAGCGACTTCCCTTCGCGGTTCAGGTGCCCAACTTGATGACTGCCAAGGCGTTGGACGACCTGGATTCTGGTAAGGGAAAGCGGTTCAATAGCGCTGATGAGCTTTTCGATGATCTGAGTATCTGATGCTGACTGCGGTCTGTTCCAGCCAGTTCAAACGCGATGTGAAACGGCTTCAGAAACGTGGTAAGGACATGGGCAAGTTGCGGATTGTGCTGGGCCTTCTGATGGAAAAGGCCCCATTGCCCGAGGCGTATCAGGATCATTCCTTGCGAGGAAATTGGCGCGGCTATCGAGACGCACATATCGAGCCGGATTGGTTGATGCTGTACCGCGTTGTCGGCGACGAGTTGCACTTGGCCCGGACCGGTAGCCATGCGGATTTGTTCCGCGAGTAAGTGCTGGGTGTTGGATGCTCAGGGCCCGCCACTGCCGCTGACAGGTCGCGACCCAGAGCGGGCAGTCGTAGGTAGCCGAGAAGGGGCCGCAGTCCATTGCAAAGCAGTCTCATCAGCGCGCCCAACTGGACTGGTCGT